>NZ_BADX01000166.1:0-235083 GCF_000241365.1 Pseudoalteromonas sp. BSi20480
ACAAACGAATTTTAAAAACCGATATTGGTGCTGGGGTCATCTTAACCATGATTGTAAATCATTGAATTATAAACACAAATCAAACAAACAGAAAGCAAGGTACCACCTTCAGTACTACTTAAGTTAAAACTCATGCCATTTTTACTCCTAACACTTAGGATTTAAAAATTTGTGGCTAAAATATTAATTTTATATTTTTATCAATTTTTGAGTTTATCTAAAAGAGCATTAATTGCATTTTTACGCCAACAGCTCAAATACTCACTTATAAAATGCTCAAGCTCATCGTCGGTATAAAGCCTAGAGCAACGGTCTGATATCGCTAGCTGGTTTTTTATTTCGTGCATATCAAAATCGTAAAAGATTACTTCTGCCCATTCATAATCACCAAGATCACATTCTAGCTCTTGCTGTACATCATCAGCAGAGCAATGCCCTCTATAATCCGCTACCTGCTCATCCTCAAAATATGTGTCGCACATAGTCTCTATCAAACTATATGCACTACTGTCATCATTAAATGTGACTGTACCTTCAATAATTAGCTTTACTAAATCACGTAATGAGTTGAACTTAACTTCCATATTGCTTACCTGTGAACGTGCCTTTTTATCAAATTAAAAAGGTAAGCTATTACGGCTTACCAATAAAAATAAACTTTAACTGCGTCGCTCATCGCCTTTACCCGCAACACCTTTCATTAGCATATCGAACACTAAACTCGCTATGCCTTTAGACACTAAATCGCTTGATAGTGCTTTCATGGCCATTGCGTTGTGAGTATCCATGCTTTCAATAATCGCGTTTTGGATTGCTTCAGGGAATTGGCCAAGCATGGCTTGCTCTTTGGTATTGTGCTTAACCTGATCCATTGCGGTTTCGTTTTCGGCTACTTTACCCATAATTGCATTAGCGTAATTAACCATATCGTTTTCAGATAGGCCATCTTCAGCAAACAGGTCGTTCATGCGCTCAATGATTTCGTTTAAAAGCTCAGTTTTAGGATCCTTTGGTACTGCGCCCGAGCCTTCTTTGCTTGGTGGTAAGTAGCTTTTAGGCTCTTCGCCTACTTTGTGGCCTAGCTGTAAATCAGCTTCGCGTTGTTCATGCAGCCGATAATGTGTCATTACTACATCTGTTAGGTCAACGTCGTCTTCTATTACATCCATGCGTAAGAGTGGGTGTAAGTTTTTAGCAAACACGCTGAGCTTTTCTAGGTCAGTGTCGTTAAAGTCAACAATTTGAGAGCTAAACTCGTAATAACGATAAAACGAGATTAAATCTTTTCTAAACACATCTAAAATATCTCTGGCTTCTTTAGCGTGCTTAACACTGTTTTCACTGTACTTAATCGCTTTGTCGTTGTTCTCATCTTTTGCTTTAGCCAGCTCTTTTTGGGCTGATTGCAGTACCGTGGTGGCTTCTTTGTAGCGCAACTTAAATCGCTCTACAGGCGCTTTCATAATATTAGTGAGCTTGTCTTGCTTGGCATGTTTACTGTTATAAGCGGTTACAAAGGTTTCTACTTCAAACCATTGGTAAATGCCCACCTCAGCAAGCTTCTCCATAATGTCGTAAACAATATTAGGATCAGATACGTCTGAAAGCTCAGCGGTTTGAAAGTAAACTTTAAACTCTTCTAAAATTTCTTCAGGGTCGTTTACAAAATCAAGCACAAAGGTTTTATCTTTACCTTTGCAAGTACGGTTTAGCCTAGAGAGCGTTTGTATACATTCAACACCCTTTAATGGCTTATCAACATACATAGCCACTAACTTAGGTTGGTCAAACCCTGTTTGAAACTTATTCGCGACTAACATTACTTGGTAGTCGTTAGTGTCAAAAGCTTTGCGCATATCGCGATTACGTAAATTAGGGTTCATCGCTTTTTCAGTAAAAGCATGATCAGGAATATCAGGATCATTCACTTCACCAGAAAACGCCACCATCGCATTGACGTTTTCATAGCCTTTATCCATTACATACTTTTCAAAGGCAAGCTTGTAACGAACAGCCTCTAAACGGCTACTCGTCACCACCATAGCTTTGGCTTCTCCGCCTAATAAGTGTTTAATTTTGGCATTAAAGTGCTCAACAATTGTTTCAACTTTTTGTGCAATATTGTATGGGTGTAATCTTACCCATTTAGCCATTTTAGACGCTGCTTTTTTGCTATCTACTTCTTGATCAGACTGCGGATTATCGTGAGCTAATTGATACGCCACGCGGTAACTGGTGTAGTTTTGCAGCACATCTAAAATAAAGCCTTCTTCAATGGCTTGGCGCATTGAATACACATGAAAGGGTAATGGCTTATTAGTATCGCTTAGCGGTGCGTCTAAATCTTCAGGGCGGCCAAATAGCTCTAAGGTTTTCGCTTTTGGTGTTGCTGTAAAGGCAAAATAACTAATATTATTAGAGCCTTTACGGGCCTCTAGCGATAAACGCAGCATATCCTCGCTGTCTAGCTCGTCATCGCCTTCAAGTTGCTCAGCCATTAGCACTTCACGCAACTTACGTGCTGTTGTGCCTGTTTGGCTAGAGTGCGCTTCATCGGCTATTACCGCAAAACTTCGCCCAGCTAAGGTTGAATCTTTACGTATTGCCTCTAAAACATGGGGAAAGGTTTGTATGGTTACAATAATAATCGAGGTGCTGGCTTTAAGCTCACCGGCTAGCTGGCTCGACTTACTGCCTTGTGCCTCTTCGCGGTTAACGCGCGCTATCATTCCTTCGTTATGATCAAACTGATAAATAGTATCTTGTAGTTGGCTATCTAAAACGGTTCTGTCGGTAATCACTATTACTGAGTCGAATACTTTGTCGCCAGCTTGTTTTTGTAATTCTGGGTGCTCAGTTAAGTAATGCTTAGAGGCCAACTGATGCGACAACCACGCAATTGAGTTCGACTTACCTGAGCCCGCACTATGCTGAATAAGGTACTTTTTACCCGTACCTTCAAAATCAACTGTATTTATAAGTTTAGAAACCACAGCCCATTGATGATAACGCGGGAATATCATGGTTTCTTTTACTTTTATTGAGCCATCAAGTTGTTCTTCGTCTTTTACTTCTAAGTGAATATAGCGGCTTAAAATAAGTAACAAGTTATCTTTTTGAAATATCTCGTTCCAAAGGTACGAAGTAGCATAGCTGCCATCAGCCGGGCTATCATTTCCTGCAGCGCCTTCAGCTGTACCTTGGTCAAACGGTAAAAAGAAGGTTTTATTACCCGCTAAACGCGTCGTCATAGCTACGTTATATTGGCTTACGGCAAAATGGACTAACGCACCACGTTTAAAGGTCAATAACGGCTCAGCCTTTTTAGTGGTTGGATCTTTTGGCTGGCGGTCTTTCATGTACTGCACTTTGGCATTATTGAGCGACTGCTTAAATTCTGACTTTAACTCACAGGTTGCAACCGGTAAGCCATTTACAAATAAGGTTAAATCTATTCGGCCATCATAACCGTTCGGTGAGTATTTTAGCTCAGGCACCACACGTAAAATATTTTTACTGTAGCGAGTACTCGCATCAGGGTTTAAATCGTGATCGGGCTTAAAGCTACATAAACTAAATTTAGCACCGCGGTCTTTAATCGCATTACGTAACACCCAAAGCGTGCCTTTATTTTTTAAGTTACGTTCTAGGTTTTTAAGTAAAGCATCAGCGGTTGCTGTAGGGCTTCGGTCAGTCTCTGGGTAATGCTTTTGCAGCTTATCCCATTGCTCAGGTTGCGAGCCTTTTACAAAAGCAATCACATCTTCAGGGTAAAGTGCCAGCTCTTTGTTGTACTTGTTCGACTCACCCAGTAACCAGCCCTGTGCAAGCATTTGGTCAATAATGTCATTTTGAAATTGCAACTCTCTTACTGTTTTTGCTTGGCTCATTTACTCATCCTTTTGATTTAATCGTTGCTTTGCCTTGGCAATAGAGTGCTGTAATTTTTGTTCGAGTAGTTCAACATCCATCAAATGCGTTAGGTATTCTGCAACATGAATATCGCTGCCTTCCATTTCAAGTAACTCAATTTGTTCTTGTTTTTTACTGGAGCACAAAATGATCCCAAGTGGTGGGTTTTCACCCTCTTCGGTTTCATATTTTTTTAGCCAGTTGAGGTATAGCTCCATCTGGCTTTTGTGGCTGTGTTTAAACTTTTCGAGCTTTAAATCGATTGCCACCAAACGCTTTAACTTACGGTTGTAAAATAGCAAGTCGATATAAAAATCATCGTTGTCAATTTGGATACGCTTTTGACGTGCCACAAAACTAAAACCGGCACCCAGCTCTAATAAAAACTGCTCAATGTCTCTTAGAATGGCATCTTCTAAATCTTTCTCTAAGTAGCGGTCATTCAGCTCTAAGAAATCGAGAATATAGGGGTCTTTAAGCAGCAGTTCTTGATTATACTGGCCTGAATTTCGCAGCTCAGAGAGTTCAGCCACAATGGTATCGTCTGGCTTTTTAGAAATAGCCGTGCGCTCAAACAACAAGGCACCTATGCGCTCATCCAAGGTGCGGGTTGACCAGCGTTCCTGAATGGCCATTGTGGTGTAAAAGTCTCGCTTTATGGGTTCATCAATAGCAATTAACTGGCGAATATGGGTCCAGCTCAATTGTGTACGCAGTGCGTGCACAATCTCTATATCCCCAAAAACCTCTGCAAACTTAACCATTTGCGCAAGGTTGCGTTTGCTCCAGCCTTTGCCAAATTGTACCGTTAGCTCATTAGAAAGCGTGGCAATCACTCGTTTGCCATAATCGGCTCGCTCACCGCCCAGCACTTCTTGATTGATGCGATAACCCACCTGCCAATACAACAAAGTAATTTCACTGTTCACTGCGACCGCAGCGCGCTGCTTGGCACTGTGGATCAGTGCGGCCAGCTCTTGGCTTAAGGGAGCTAAGTTCGTTAGCTTACTCAACCTTGAACTCCTTGTGGTTGCCCTTGTTCTGCAACAAAGTCACGCACGTCAATCTTGCCTGTCACAGCCGCTGAGATAAGGGCTGTTTTACGTTCTTTCATTAACTCAATAGCACTAATAGCTTTGGTTTCAAGATCTGAAACTGTTCTCAAGAACTGTTTCAAATATTCAGCAATTTGGTGTTGTTCATCAATTGACGGTATAAAACATTTGAAATCAAGCATATCAGCAACATTTAAACTTGCTTGGTTTGCTGTCCCGTGGGCGTGTAAATCCAAATGATCTCGGTAAGCCCTAGTTTGTAACAGCAAAAACAGGTACTTTCTGTCAACTGTTTCCTCATTTGGGTCAAAAACAACAGTGTTTTGATTAAGTAGGGTTCCATCTAGCTCTTTTGGTACCATTGCAATTTGACCAACAGCACTATTCTTAACATCGGGCGTACTACCTACAGTGCTGAGTATGATATTACCTTGGTTCAAATATGCCTTGGGATATTTTTTAGTAAAAGTTTCTGGAAGAAAAACGTCTGACTTCCTTAGTGATAACTCTTTAATATCACTAGCTTTTACAACCCTTATGCCACTATCACAGAAGTCAGACGTACTAAAAGCAACACCTTTCCTTGTTTTGATAAATTGCTTAAAAGCAACCCTCCCCCAATGCTCTGGCACTTCACCCAACCATTCTACGCCAGAGTCGCGCATTGGGGCATCGGGGTTTAGCCCTTTAGTGACTGCGTGAGAAATGACCGCTTGGCGCTTTTCTTTTAACAGCTCAATCAGCTTTTCTTGTTTGGCAATTAAGGTATCGATTTTAGCGGTTTCGTGATCGAGGAAACTGGCTATTTTTTGTTGTTCTTCATAGCTACAGTATGGGAGGTAAATAGCACCAAACTGCTCATATGAAATAGATTTACCATCACGAAGACTATCTGTAGAAGATTGTAGAGCTGCTATAAACGGTTCACATTTCAATAAATACTTATAGAATGCACTGTGCATATGAAGTGAGGCTTCCAGCACTGTATATGCTGGAGAAACGCACCCTTCATAAGCGCTATGCTCAATACCACCTTCAAAACTTCTAAGGCTAATCACAAAGTTGTCTTTTTCAACGTGTCTAAATGAGTTTGTTCCTTTTAATGCCAACATCACTTTAGCACTATTCAATTTCATCATCAGAGATTGAGGAACAACACCATATTTCTGGCTTGCGGCTAGCTGCTCATCAGTATCTTTAGCTGCAACCCTAACAGATGCGAAGATACGTTTTGCTCCCCAAACACTCCATTGGGAAGGTATATCTCCCAGCCATTTATGACCAGAGTTCCTGTATTCTGAATATGCTTTATAACGACCGGTCATTACGAGTGTACCTCGTTAAGTAGCTGCATAATCTCAGCCGATACCGCATCTAAATCAGCGTCAATTTCGGTAAGTGATCTTGGTGGTACGTATTCGTAAAAATGGCGATTGAATGGGATTTCGTAGCCGACTATACCGACTTCACCGTCTTGCTCGTCAGTTTTTTTAGTATCAATCCACGCGTTTGGTACGTGCGGTAGTACTTCACGCGCAAAGTAGTCCTCAACAGATTCAGTGAGCGGTACGTTTTCGTTATCGCGTAAGTCTGGGTTGGCTTCTAATTTGCCTTTAGTTTTGCATACTTCTGCTTCGTCGTCGTGTTCGCTTAAATGTTTAACTATCAGCTTGAGTTGTGCAGCGCTTAGCTTAACCGCTGGTGTTGCTGTATCTAATTCAGTAGTCAGTGCTTTTAAAAATACATCGCGAGATAAATACTTGCTATTAAGTGAAGCAAGCGCTGCAAGAATAGTGTGTTGAGCATGCTCGTTTAACTTATCCCATGCTTTGTCGGTTGTTAAAGCAGTAATACGTAACTCATCTTTTGGATAAACTGCCAGTTGTAATGGGCGCTCTACAGTAATACGGCGATAACCAAATTCTTGGTAATCAAATATTTTACTAAAGTCGTTCTCTACAAATTGGCCGTATGTTTTAACAATGGTTTCTATTGCATCTTCTGTTAGTTCTTTACGTTTGCTACCGAGTGACTTACGCATAGCTGCATAGAATACATTCTCATCATTCCCTTCAACCTCACCGCCGCCACTGCGACCACGACCGCCTGTTTTGGCGCGCTCTTTTGCCGCGTTGATAAGTTGAACCTTACCTTTACGGTTAGCTGGCCTGTGGCTTGAAAGAACCCACACATAAGTTGCTATGCCGGTGTTGTAAAACATATCTGTAGGTAGGGCTACAATGGCCTCTAGCAGGTCGTTTTCGAGAATGTAACGGCGAATTTCGCTCTCGCCACTTCCGGCACCACCGGTAAATAAAGGGGAGCCATTTAAAATAATACCAATGCGCGAACCCCCTTCGTGTTGTGGGCGCATTTTGCTAACTAAGTGCATTAAAAACAGTAACGAGCCGTCAGACACGCGCGGTAAACCCGCACCAAAGCGGCCTTCAAAGCCTTTTTCGGTGTGTTCGTCGTTAATTTGTTTTTGTATTTTTTTCCAGTCCACACCAAATGGTGGGTTAGATAACATGTAATCAAACTTTTCGGTGCGTAGCTGATCGTTTGATAAGGTATTACCGAGTTTTATATTATCGACCTTTTGGCCTTTAATAAGCATATCGGCTTTACAAATAGCGTATGACTCTGGGTTTAGCTCTTGGCCAAATGCTGAAAGCGATGCTTTATTGTTAAGCTCTAATACGTATTCCATACCTGATGATAAAAAACCGCCAGTACCCGCTGTAGGGTCGTATATTGAGCGCACTAATCCCGATTGCGTAAGCGCGTCGTCGTCATTGGTAAATACTAAAGACGTTGTTAAACGAACAATGTCACGCGGTGTAAAGTGCTCACCTGCTGTTTCGTTAGAGCTTTCAGCAAAGCGCCTAATGAGTTCTTCAAACACTAAACCCATGCCATAGTTATTAATAACATTTGGGTGTAGGTCGGTTGTAGCAAAGCGTTTAGCGACTTTATAAAGTAGGTCGGCTTCTGCCAACTTATCTAGGGTGTTAAAAAAATCAAAATGCTCAAAAATTTCACGCGCATTAGGGCTAAATGACAGTATGTAGCTTTCTAGGTTACTAGCTACATCGGTTTCGCCAAGGCGGTTTAAATCCATTTTTGAGGTATTGTAAAAACTTAACTGCGCTGTGTGAGTAAGAAGTTTGTCTTGTGCTTCAATAGGCATGGCTTTTACGGTTTCGTACTTTTCAAGCACGGCAGGTTTAGTAGCTTCAAGCACACACTCTAAACGCCTTAACAGTGTAAAAGGAAGGATAATACGGCCATACTGAGATTGTTTAAAATCACCGCGAAGTAAGTCAGCTACTGACCATAAAAAAGCAGCGGTTGAAGAGAAGTTGTTATCTGTCATTTTGACCCTTTATTATTTTGTTTTCCGTAACTTAACTTACCATATCACTTGATACGCTATTTTTTAAGCAAGATTTAAGGATTATTTACCAGCACTGGAGGCAGTACTTTTTATTAAGGGTATTGTAACCTTTATTATGTTGTATGGTAGAGAAGCTTTATCAAATTAAGGTAATATTCATAATTAACAAAATAGTAATCTATAAATAACTCATAGCTTTAAAACGGAATTAAATTATGAAAAAGGAAGAAGTAGACGCACATGTTAGAAGTGTTGTAGATAAGCTAATTGAGCAAATGCAGGAGAACTTGGGGGAATGGATAGCACCTTGGCATAATGGCTTTTTAGAACCTAAAAATGCCATTACACACCACCTTTTTAGTGGAATGAATGCAACGCTACTTTGGGCGTCTACCCTTGATAATACATTTCAATCGGATGAGTGGGCTACACTTAAACAATGGAATACAAAAAAAGCTAAGGTAAAAATTCGCTCAAAGGGGACGCGTTTATTTCGCCCTATTTACGCTAAGAAAAATAACCCCAGTGATGAAGATTATATTATTTATTTTAAACCTTATACTGTATTCAACGCTGACCAAGTAAATAATTACAATTCAGCACACCCTGACTTATTTGCAGATGATATGCCGATAGATCCGAGTGCTGATAAATTTATAGCCCGATGCAAAGCCAGTATTACTCATGGCAATACCAATGCATTTTATAGAGTATACGAAGATAAAATATACCTGCCATTCCCCACTAATTTTGTAGATAGTTCTCATGGGAGCAAAAAGCATAATTATTATGCTACTGCTATTCATGAGTTAATTCATTGGAGTGGTCATGACACTAGAATGAAGCGCAACTTAGCTAACAATAGTACTGAGCAGTATGCATATGAAGAGCTTGTTGCTGAACTAGGTGCTGCAATTATATGTACGCGGCTTGAAAATACAATTACACCAAGAACAGATCATGCAGCTTATTTGAAGTCTTGGATAAAGCATTTAAAAGATGATTTTCGTTACTTATTTAAAGCCGTAGATGATGCAAAAAAAGCAGTACACTTTTTGTATGAGTTAACAGGCATTGAAAATGCTGATGTGGATTGTGAAGATAAAGAGTTTGAACAACTTAATGATAGTGAAGCAGTAGAACCAGATAAAATAATTCTTACAGATTTTGTAAGTACGCTAAAGGTTAGTGCGTGCTGTATCCATTGTCATGAAAGTTATAGTGTTACGTTAACCCGTTATGAAAATTTATCGTTTTGTGAGCAATGCTCTAAACCAAATAAACACCTTATTGAGTGGTAATTGCTGAATATTTTATTAGGGTTGTGGTAACGAGAGGGCTTATCGTAAAACAGGAACAAACCGTTTGAATGTGCTTTAATATGTTCCAAAATAAAATATAAAACCATTATTATCATAGTCTTAGTTATTTTAGATTGTTCCGGTTTGTTCCGCATTGTTCCGGTTGCTATACATAGTAAACCGAGACACACCTTAACACTTTGAAGGCTTTCACAAACATTTAGCACGCGTGAAAAGTTAACAATAATACACATTTCAATTGATTCGACTTGTTCCATAATGTTTTGTTTGTGGCGGTTTCTTTCCCTTACTTCTCACTTTAGCCAAATAAGAAATACGCCATATAGCCTCTTGAAGTGAATCGTAATCACCTCGCATAATGTTGTAGTAGCAGTGCTTTGGGGTATATTGTGAACCTTGTAGCTGGTACTCCCAGATAGCTTTTACCTTAATTAAAATATCATACGGATGACGTACTTTATGACCATCGAGCATCAAAACGTAGTGGTAATGTTGTTGCTTAGCGGTTTCAATCTCACGACACCAAATAAAACCTACCCGTTTTAAGTTATATGCTCGCTTAAGCCACCTAAATAGGATTCGATTAAATTTTGTAATTATTTGATTATCCGACGAGTACTCGTAAAGGCGGAGATCGAAACGAATTAGGTGTACTTTGCTATGATGCTTTAATATCATATCAACTTGGTTTATCATCTTCTTGGCCATAGTTAAGTAAATACCACTATGCTGACCGTTCACCCAGAACACCTGATCATTGACCTCAATAGCCCTAACCTTAACCTTATAAGACATACAACACTCAAGAGATATTATTAATTACCTAGTGGCGTGTTAGTCACTACTATCGCCATTCAATAAGTATGAATTTAAAGCGTCATGGCCTTACTAATAATTTATAGGGTCAAAAACCTATAAATAGCGACCAATAAGCGTTTTTTAAATCCATACAATGCATTCAGTGTAAGCGAGTACTAACATTGTTTAGCTAGGTAATTAACGTTATGCTTAAACGTGCTGGTGGTTTAACTTCCACATTGCGCCACCAGCACACCATTGATAAGTCGCATTGAAATTAACTTTCTTTGCGGCTTTCCTCGTTTTTATACAATGCTTGCTGCTCATCCGTCATCGACAAAACCAATATCGGAAATGGTGTTAATCGACCCGTTGATGGACATTCGGCCTCTTTATCTTCTACTGTAAATAAGTAGCCTTTTCGTTTAATTGCACATACCACATCTTGCAGGTCATCAATTCCAATATAGCGAGCCATATTAGTATTTATTGTTAGCCCTTGGCTTATCACACTCAACACATAATTCGACTCTTTTTGGCAATCGTTTGGCTCTGGCAAGCCTAGCTCTAAGCATTTATTTCTAGGGATCATAACTGCAATTCCTTTATGCCACGATTACTAATAATACTTTGCACTAATGCTTTTAATTGTTGCTCTGTGTAGCCTGCAATCATTGCTTGGACTACTTTGTCACATTCACTTTCAACAAAGCCAACAGCTCTTACTCCCAAACTTATGGGTGTAGGAAATAGGCCATCATTAATGCGGTTATAGAGTGTAGATTTTGACCAGCCAGTTTTATTTAAAACTTCAGGTCTGCGGATAATTTTAGAAAAACTTTTAATGTTCATATTTAATTGCCTTAGTACGTTATGAAATAGTTCAGGCATATTAAAAACCATTAGCATGGGGGTAAGGCAATACGGTCCGGCAACTAAATTTTAGGGGGGATGGAAGGGGTAATGGGGGTCCCCCCGCTAAAAATATGACCTTTTATTTCGATTTTACTATAGAAGCTATAACTTGAGCCTTTTTTTGACTTAAACCTGGAATATATTCCGAACCATCCAGTTGAAGAATATTACGACGAAAAGCCTCTCCTATTAACCAGTCTTCAATTACTTTATTTTTTGGCAAAGTTTTTTCATCTCTACAGAATTTATCATAAGCATCAATTGCTAACTGAAGCTCTAATGGATATTGAGGTTCTTGCTGGTAAGGTGCTTTAAAATCCATATCACCGTTTCCCCCATCAAGGTTTTCATTTCCTATGTCCTCATCAAAAATTCCATTTAATGTGTTATCCCAAAAATCATCTTTTTCTGCAATATCTTTAATTGGTAATCTTAGCTGGGCACAATAATCGACAAAATCGTGATAGTAATAATAAATAGTTGCGTAGTTTGTATTGAAAAAACGATCGGGAGTCAGATCTTCATTATTACTTAACTCAGGTCTAGAACAATAGGCACCACACTTATATACATAGGAGTGAATATGGTGTTCTTCCCCTCTATCATCAATATAGGTATCGAAAAAGAATGGCTTTATTTTAATAAAGCCAGTCACATATAAATCTTCATTACGCCCTGAATCTGTCAAAATCCCATCGTAATAAATGTAGTTATCTAGTTTAGTAATAATAGATCCTATGTTTATATCGATGCACTCTTGCAACTGCTCTTTGGTAAAAAAGTCATTTTTAAAGTCATTTTCTTTATTCATTTTTTTATTATCCATAATAACCTCAACCCACTATTTTTAGAGTAGCATTAGAGACACCGACCTTGCCTTGCTTAGCTAACTCTATATATTCAGACCACCAGCTCATCATTACTCGCCTACGCTCTAAGTAATCCGCTCGGTTGTATGCTCGCCTTACTTCGTTTTTATCAACGTGGGCCAATGCGGCTTCAACTACATCACCTTCAAAGCCATGTTGATTTAATGCCGTACTGGCAATAGACCGCATGCCGTGAGCAACTAAACGATTTTCATACCCCATACGCTTTAAAGCCATGTTCGCAGTTTGTTCATTAAGATGAGAACGGGGATTTCTATCACCCGGAAATATATGCTCTCGATGACCACTGATTGGCTTTAACCTATTTAGTAACTCTATTGTTTGATCTGTTAGTGGAACATTATGTCCGCGCTTCTTCTTCATTCGCTCTGCTGGAATCTCCCACACCTTATTTTCAAGGTTGATTTCTCGCCATGTCGCACCAGCGGCTTCGCTTGGTCTAACCATGGTATGTAGTTGCCACTCGATTAAAAGACGAGTAACAAGCTTTATACTCGCATAACTAAGGTCTTTCATTAACTCAGGAAGTTCTTCAGGTGGGATAGTAGGCATGTTTTCTTTGACTGGCTTTTGAAAAGCAGCCCTTAAGCCAGATAACGGGTTGGCGTGTATTAGCCCTGTATTGACAGAATAGGTCATTATTTCATTTAACCTTTGGCATAAGCGTTTAACCGTTTCCAAACTTCCCTTCGCAGCTAAAGGCTTTATTACCTCAATAACTTTTGGTGCCGTTACTTTACTTATAGGTAGTTTTCCTAACTCTGGAAATAGGTGATTTTCTAGCGAGCGCCATAAATCAATGCCGTAGTTTTCACTTACTTGCGTTTTCTTTATTTCAAACCAATTAGTAGCAACATGCTTGAAGGTGTTTGATACTGCCTCTAACTGTATACGCTCATGATCATCTTTATATTCTTTGGGATCGATGTCTTTAGCTAGTAACTCTCTAAATTTTGATTTTAGTTTACGAGCATCCGCTAAAGATATAGCCGGGTATCCACCTAAACCAATACTGGTCCGTTTTTTGTTGTAGGGTTTGTAATAGTCTAGCAACCAAGATTTGTTGCCGTTAGGTTTAACTCTAAGTTGCAAGCCGTCACCATCAGATAGTTTATATACTTTCTCTTTTCCCTTGGCTTGCTTAACTTCCGTATTGGTTAGTGGTTTTGTTTTTGCCATAAAGTAGTACCCGATTTTCTTTAATTAAAGTGGTACCACCAAATGTACTACTTTAAAATCTGGATGTCACTGTTCATTAAAAACTCTACTTGGAATCGTAACTTGGCGAAAAGCCAGCAATGCGGGGGGTTCAAGGCAAAAAAAAGACGCCTATTGGCGTCTTAGTTTTTTAAGTGGTGGAGCTGGGGGGATTTGAACCCCCGTCCGAAAAGCCTCGACCGTCGGTACTACATGTTTAGTATTGTCATTTAATTAACCTTTAAATCCCGGACAAACACGGTAAGTAAAGGCGAGGCCGCTTAGTTTTAACGCTTCAACCCCGGCCAGGGTTTCCATCGCGATCAGGTGTTAGGGTGACACTCCAGAATCCAGTCCACAAGAATACATGGAAGGAGCGCTAGCCAGCCTAAGCTGCTAGAGAGTAGTTATCGTCGTTTGCGATTACTTTAGATTGCGGCTTTTTTACGAGGCAAACCGCACCTCGACATGCACCTTGGGCTTCTTGAATTCCGTCGAATCCTAATCAGCCCCTGAATTAGTAAACTCATTCAGAGCGTGCAAGCAGTATAACTGAGTAAAGTGATGATACTCAAGGCTTAATAACGCTTTATTTGATTTACACAGGCTAACTGCATATTTAGCAACCAAATTAGCAATAATGTATTAGCCACAGTAAACATTTACTTAACAATATGGCAAACCTGTGTTCAAATAAGGGATTAGCCAGCTAGTGCTAAAGGTTTAGTTGTAACTGTAAAGGTTAAGAATAATAACAGGCATAAGAAGTAGGGATTTAAAATGTCGGTTTTTTCATTAGATAAAAATACAGGGTGTGTTTCTTTAATTAAACATCCTATTGATAGCGGTTTTCCGGTCACAAGCACTCAATTAATTGAAATGTTTGAACAATCTGAATTTGGCGAGTATGAAACTATTACAGCTAATATCGGGAAACTTTTTGCGCCTTCTAAAAACCACAAAGAAGTATCTTTAGTGATTGCTAAAGCAGTGGATGCCACTATTGCTATTAATATTGATGAAAAGAATATGGTCGCAGAGGCCACTATTACTACAGCTAAAGGTGGATCACTGCTAACAATGGAAGATGCCCAAGAGGCGCTTAGCCAAGCAGGTGTAAAAAAAGGGATTAGTCCGCGTGCGCTTGATAGTTTTTTAGGCCAACAGTTTGAAAAAGCTTCAGGTGTAGCATATAGCGCTATTGTAGCCCATGGCCGCAATCCTAAAGAAGGTAGCGATGCTAAATTTGTTCGCCTTTGTTCAACAGCACAAGATCGCGTTTTAAGCCCGCAAGCAACCGCTGGCGGTAAAGTTGATATGAAAGATCTTGGGGCTATCATTACTGTTAAACCGGGTACTCCTCTTATGCAACGTATAGCCGCCACCCAGGGTGAAGACGGATACACGGTGTTTGGCGATATTATCCCTGCCTCGCCAGGAAAAGAACTTGAACTACAACCCTTTGAAGGAACAAAAATAGACCCAACAAACCCTAATTTACTGATTGCAGATTGCAAAGGCGTTCCTGTTGCGCTTCCGCGTGGAATGCGCGTTGACGACGTTTTATGTTTCGATAATGTAGATGTAAGTACAGGCCACATTGATTTTGACGGCAGTGTAATTATTAGTGGCGATATAAAAGACGGAATGCGAGTAAAAGCAAAAGGTGACATTACTGTTTTAGGCTTTGTTGAATCAGGGATTGTGCAAAGCGAAAGTGCTGTAACTATTGTATTAGGTGCCATAGGCCGAAATCGTGAAAACGAAGAAGCATTTACTTGCCGTATTTCAGCCAAACGTACAATTTCTATAGGCTATGCTCAATATTGTGACATTAAGACTGAACAAAGTTTATTCATAGAGCGCCAAGTATTACATTGTGACCTAACAGCTAAACGTTTAATACGTGTTGGCAAAGCCGATAACCCTCGTGGCAAAATTATTGGTGGTAATATATTTGATGCAATGCGGATTGAAACTGGTGAATTAGGTGCGCCTGCTGGTACTAAAACGCGTGTGTTTTTAGCACAAAATTGGTTTGAACTGCGTGATAAGCAAAGCCAAATTAACGACTTTGAAAAGGTTTTAAGTAATAAATTACTGGATTTAAAAAATGCGCGAACTAAAGCAGAGAAAATAACTAACCCTGCTCAGCGCAAGCAATTTACTGATAAAATTACGGCTAACGAAAAGCAAGTGAATGCCCGCTCTCGTCATGTTAAGCAACAAAAAGCACTCGTAAAAAGAAAAATAGCCCAGCTATTAGCCTCTAGCCGCTTAAAAGTGAACGAATTAATGCACCCTGGTGTGGAGCTTAAAATAGCAAAAGAAACTAAACAGTTTTCGCGTATTTATCCCCCCCACTTCGTGAAATTATCTGAGGGTAAAATTACTCAGTCGTTTTAGGTTCCTTGGCGGCTTCATCATCGTCACTCTCATCGAGTGGCGCAAGCGGCCAACCGCCTAACTCTTGCCAACGGTTTACAATTAAACAATATAATTCAGCAGTGCGTTCTGTGTCGTAAAGTGCCGAGTGTGCTTGACTGTTATCAAATTCAATTCCAGCTGCACGACAAGCTTTAGCTAATACTGTTTGTCCTAAAGCAAGCCCTGCTAACGTTGTTGTATCAAAGCTGACAAATGGATGAAACGGTGTGCGCTTTATATTATTGCGCTCAATAGCCGCATTTAAAAAGCCGTGATCAAACGCGGCGTTATGCGCCACAATAACAGAACGCTGGCACCCTGCTGCCTTTTGCGCTTTACGCACGACCTTACAAATCTCTTTGATAGCGTCTTCTTCTGCGACTGCACCTCGTAATGGCGAAAATGGGTCAATGCCGTTAAACTCAATTGCTGCTTGCTCAATATTTGCGCCTTCGAACGGCTCAACGTGAAAATGCACTGTTTGATCTATGCTAAGCAACCCGTCATCATCCATTTTTAAAACAGAGACTGCAATTTCAAGTAATGCATCTGTCTCTTTGTTAAAACCAGCAGTTTCAACATCAATAACAACAGGAAAAAAGCCACGAAAGCGTTTTGCGAAAAGGGTTTGCTCAGTATTTGCCATAGTATTCTTGGTTTGTAGGTATAAGCCTTCTATTATGTCAAAAGTAGGTGCCGTTCGGCTAGGGACTTTTACCTATTATTTATGCCTATAATTATAGGCATACAATTTGCTTTAAGTGATACTAGCTAAGTGTTAACTGCTATATAATGTGGCAGTACTGAACAAAGCCAAATTTTTGGCGTGTCGGGTTTACGGGGAGTCTTTGATGAAATTAAAGTTATTATTAATGAGCGTTAGTATTAGCTCTGCGCTATTGAGCGTCAGTGCACATGCGGCCATGCGTAATTACTCTGCAAATCAAGACAGTTCAAATTGGGAAGTGGTTAAAACAACACGTTTGCAATGCCAGTTGAACCATGAGGTACCTTACTATGGCGAGGCTATTTTTAAAGCATCGGCGAGTAAAAATAAAAACCTAACTTTCAATTTAGATATGGTTGTTCGCCCTGAAAATTACGCCATTGCAGGGCTTAAAGCAGTTCCTCCTTCTTGGCGCTCTGGGCTGCCAGCACGCGACATAGCAAATATGAAGCTACTTAAAAAGTTTGATGGTGAACTCGGTAATCAAACTGCTTGGGAAATGCTTACAGAACTTGAAAAAGGGTTTTACCCCACTTTTTATTACCAAGACTGGCAAAATAGTGCCGATAAAATTGCCGTTGGTATTTCAAGTGTAAACTTTAAGCAAGCCTATTGGGCCTTTTTGCAATGCCGTGACGAACTATTACCTTACAGCTTTGAGGATATTTCGTTTACAGTGATGAACTATCAATCTAATAGCAGTAAGTTAACTAAGTCATCCCAGCAACGCCTTGATAAAATTGCTGAATATCTAAAAAACGATTCAACCATTGAGTCCATTAGTATTGATTCTTATACCGACAGTTATGGCGGTCGTTGGAACAACTTAGACCTATCTCGTAAGCGTGCAAAAGCGATAAAAGATTATATGGTTAGCTTAGGTGTGGATGAAAATAAAGTAAAAACAACGGGGTTTGGTGAAAAACGCTTTGTAGACACCAATGATAATATTTTAGGCCGCGATAAAAACCGCCGTTTGATCATTCAAATAGCTAAAATGTAGGGGGTTTACTTAATTGACGAGGTTACAGACTTTGCGCCGTGATTTAACTAACCGCCCCTCGATTAAACAGGCTTCAAGCCACAAAGTTAAACACACCCTAGCGCTTACTTTTAGTTTTTAAGTATTTATCACCAAATTGAAAAAAGCCTAAACTAATTACAATAATAGCAGCGCCAATTATTAGCTCTTTACTTAGTGGCTCGTTATTAAGCCACGCACCTAACCCTATTGCAAAGCTAGGTGTAATAAGTGTTGTTAACGCAACGGTGCTCGCGTTTAAGTTTTGTAAAACATGAAAATATGCCAATGCCCCTATTAACGACCCAAATAGTCCTAAATAACCAATTGCCCAAAGCGACCTTAAATTCCAGTTTTGTATATTAAGCTCACCATCAAGCACCCACCACGCAATAAAAAATAATGGCGTTACAAATACTAGTGCACCAAATGTTGTGGCCATAGGGTGAATTGCAATTTTCACCCGCTTTATCATCACACCGCTTAAGCTAAAAAAGCATACAGCCATAAATACATATACAAGCCCAAATCCCTGAGTTTGTGAGTTTTGTACTTGGTTATAGCTTACAAAATAAAGTCCGACTAACGCACTTGCTAAAGCAATGAGTTTTATAAAACTAAATTTAGGCTCGTTTAATAGCTGTTGAGCAAGCAATCCCGATAAAATAGGAGCTAATCCAAACATAAGTGAAATAATGCCAGAAGGCACTGTTCTAGCCGCCATATAACTCAATAACATGCCACCAAAAATACCAATGCTTGAGTAAGCATAGAGTAGGCAGGCTTGCTTACTCCACGGCACTCTTACATTAGTGACTGCAACGACAAGCGCACCAATAAATAGCCCAACGAGCATACGCATTAACACCGCTAGTGATGGCGAAACACTCTCACTACTCCACACTATACCCAGCGGAGTGGTGGACCATATAAGAACCATTAAAAAATACGAAACTTTAACAGGCACGTACCATTCCTTTGTTAGTTAAAAATAAGGCGAGTGGGTTTTGAGGGAAAAAGCCAGCCAAGCGTATTAATGCACTAGTTACAGTACACATAATTAACGGTCAGTTTAATCTTAAGATATAAACGCTCAATAACTAGTAATAGAATTATACGCTGTAAAGGGTTTATGAATAGATATTTAATCATATTAAAGATTAAATAATGCTTAAATATACAGCTGTAAAATGTAAGTTACATTTTATTTAATACCATTTATAACAAAACTATTTGAGTTTTACCGTTCTAGTTATATGGTGCGTGTAAATTAATAGTAATTAAGGTAATTAAGTGCTCAAAAATAAAACAACAGGTAGCATGTTAATTGTAGCTGGTACCACTATTGGTGCAGGTATGCTTGCTTTACCTATCGCTTCTGCTGGTTTAGGTTTTATGACTGCACTTGCACTCATTGTTGCAAGCTGGATATTAATGACTTACACCGCCTTGCTGATGCTAGAGCTACATCAGTTTGCCCCTCGTGATGCAACGTTAAATACACTTGCTAAACGCTGGCTTGGGAAGCGCGGTCAATACATTGCCAATTTTTCAATGGTGTTTTTATTTTATGCTTTATGTGCAGCTTATATCGCAGGCGGTGGTGCTCAGCTTCAAGAGCGAATCAACCTTGGATTTGAATTAGAAATTGCCCCCCAATTTGGCTCCGTTATTTTGGCGGTCATTATTGCAAGCGTGGTTACACTAGGGACTAGCAAGGTAGATAAATTTAATAGAATACTCTTTTCAATCAAGGTGATTGTTTTAGCTAGCCTATTTTATATGCTTACGCCCTATGTACAATCAAAGCACTTGCTCGAAATGCCTGTTGAGCAAGGGCTAATATTATCGGCAATTCCTGTGGTATTTACATCTTTTGGTTTTCACGGCTCTATCCCATCAATTGTTAAATACGTAGGTCTTGACGTAAAAGTTCTGCGTAAAGTGATGATTGCAGGCGCAGCATTACCCTTGTTCATTTACATATTTTGGCAACTATTAAGCCAAGGTATTATGAGCCAAAGCGATTTACTCAATAGTGAGGGCTTAAGTGGTTTTGTAGCCAGTGTTGCAGGTATTGCACATAATTCAAATGTATCTATAGCGGTGAAATTATTTGCTGATTTAGCGTTAGCGACTTCATTTTTAGGTGTAAGCCTAGGTTTATTTGATTTTTTTGCTGATGCATTTAAACAAGGAGATAACAACCAAGGCCGTGTTATAACAGCGCTTATTACATTTATTCCGCCTTTGGGATTTGCTCTTTTTTACCCGCAAGGCTTCATAATGGCCCTTGGCTATGCCGCCATTGCTTTAGTTGTACTGGCTGTATTTTTACCTGTTGCTATGGTTTATAAACAACGTGCCTCAACCAGTAGCAACACTGGTTATAAAGTACGCAGTGGTCGTACAGGGTTATTGATTGCAGCGTTATGTGGTGTGCTAATAATTACTGCGCAATTTATGCAAATGAGTGGGGTTATACCTGCAATTGGTTAAAGCTTGCTTTTGTAATACCAAAATTTAGTTAATAAAAAACCGCACACCATGATTAATGAAGTGCGGTTTTTTTTATATTAGCTACGTTTATTTACAAACGTCAGCAACTGCATTTGCAAAGTAATCAAGGTTTGCTTTGCTAACACCGGCTACGTTGACACGACTTGAGCCAACAATGTATATGCCGTACTCTTTTTGTAATCGCTCAATTTGCTCTTTATTAATACCCAAGAACGAAAACATACCGTGTTGACGTTCAATAAATGAAAAGTCTTGCGCTATGTCTTTTGATGCTAGGCTTTCTTTAATTAAACTACGAAGGCCATTAATACGCGTACGCATTTCATCAAGTTCAGCATGCCACATTTGCGTAAGCTCTGTACTGCTTAAAATAGTGTTAACAATATCAGCACCATGTGCCGGAGGCATTGAATAAATGCTACGTACCACACTTAACATTACTGAGTTTGACACATCAGCTGTCGCACTGTCTTTTGCAATTAATGAACATGCACCGATACGCTCACGATATAAACCAAAGTTTTTAGAGCACGATGAGCAAATAATTAACTCTTCAACGGCATCAGCTAAAATACGAAGTCCGCGTGCATCTTCTTCTAGTGAAGAGCCAAAGCCTTGGTAAGCTATATCTACTAATGGTGTAAAGCCAACTTCTTTAGCAAGCTCTGCTACTGTGTTCCACTGAGCTTCGTTTAAATCCATGCCACTTGGGTTATGACAGCATGCGTGTAATAGCACTACATCACCCTTTGGTACTTGCTTAAGGGTATTGATCATCTCATCAAATAGCAGGTCTTTATTCTCGTAGTCGTAGTACGGGTATTCTTTTACGGTTAAACCCGCAGCTTCAAATAAACTAATGTGGTTTGCCCAAGTAGGTGTAGTAACCCATACAGTTGCATCTGTATTACAACGCTTAATAAACTCAGCAGCAACACGAAGTGCACCTGTACCACCTGGTGCTTGTGCTGTACGCACGCGATTTGCTAATAATGCTTGGTGCTCACCAAGTAATAGCTGTTCCATTTTTTGACAGTAGTCTAAGTTACCTGCTAAGCCAATATAAGATTTGCTTGTTTCATTTTCTAAGCGAAATGCTTCTGCTTTCTTCACTGCGTTTAATACAGGTGTATTACCGTGCTCATCTTTATAAACACCCACACCTAAATCAATTTTATTAGGGTTTGTATCTTTTTTATAGGCCGCCATAAGGCCAAGAATAGGATCGGTTGGTAATGGTTTTAATACTGAGAACATGGGCTATCTCTTATCTATATTTATGGGTTAGCAATTAAGCTTAGCTTAACATAAAAGCACATCACGTTGACTAGTGTTATTTACACGAGTGAGTGAGGAATTTTAATACAACACGCAATTAAAATGGCCAAAACTTTGTCATCAAAAAAGTCATTATCAAATGCTTCAGCATCAATAATACCTACACACTCATTTTGGGCATTAAATAAAGGCAAACATACTTCAGATTTAACTTTAGGGTCACAGGTATAATACTCTCCACCTTGTGCTAGATACTTCTCTACATTATTAATAATGCGACCTTTTTGTGATAACGCCACTTGAACATTATTGCTTCCTGCAGCAAAGACCTCTGTAAGCGGAAATAGAGGGCGGCTAGGTACACCATGATAAGCAAGCTTTAAAAGTTGTTTACCTTCATCTGTGTCCGTTGATTGATAAATACCATACCAGTCAACACCGGTTTGCGCGTGTACATAGTTAACAATACTTTGCAGCTGTGCAAGCTTGGTATTGCTATCTTTATTTATAAAATCAGCAAGGTTAAAAGGCTCATCTTGCAAGTAACCAAATAAGCTACACGCCCCGCCTTCACCTAATTCAGGTATTTGATACTGCCAACGCGTTTCTGGTAAAGATGTATGCGCTAGATAGTGCTCAAGCTTTTCAAGCTCGGCTGAAATTAAGTTTGCATTAACGCGCAACTGCGCTTGCGTTAAATAAGAAGAAATCATTTGGCCATCCATACATCTAAGTTGCCAGAAATGATAGCATGGATATTTTCACAGAGCTAGATCAACTTATAGGACATTTCAACTTGGTTACCACTGGCGTTATATGTGACTTTTTCTGCAATTTCTTCAAGCAGTGAAAGACCACGCCCAAATTCATTATTGCCACTCATTTCATCATTTGATTGGCTACTGAACCCCCTCCCCGAATCACAAATGATAAAATACAAACTGAGTGTTTCTGGGCAGTAGCGTATATCAATAATGATCATGGCATCTTTTAACTCACTTATGGCTTTCTCACGCATTTCATAAAACTTAAAAAAACCGTCTTCTTGCAGCTTTATTGCGGAGTCTAATCCTAAAACACCATGATCAAGTGAATTGTTATAAGCTTCAGAAAGGAGTAAAAAAATGTTTGAGCGATGATCATTTAATCCCTCAATTCGGCTAAGAATATTGACAATATCGTAGACAGGATCGGTTTGCTTAATTTGCTTTGAATTAAGGCTTAATGACAAATTGAAGGCAAGCGTTGAAAAAGGCTCTCTCGGCTTTTCTTCCACCTGCAAAGGCAAACAGTTAAGCAAGACAATGCTTACATCATCTTGTTGTTGTAAGCCCTGCGCAAAATCACTCACATCAGCAATTATTTCTTCACAAGAGATCATGGGCTTACTTTTTAATGATGCTATAAAGCGTTCTTCAGCAAAAAACTCGTCCTGCTTATTAGTGGTTTCTGTTATGCCGTCGGTAGCAAAAACTAAACGTGTATCACTATTTACTTCAAAATGTATTAAATCGTACTCAAATTCATGTTTGTCTAATATACCCAATGCCATGTGTTGAGACTCTAATGTCTTTTCTATATTACCTTTAGTATTGATCAAATATGCATCGGGTAAGCCACCAAGCCACGCTGATATACTTTTTCCTGACGCACTGAGCTCCACAATGGTAGCCGCGCAAAACATATGCCCCGGTAACAGGTTGTAAAGAAGTGTATTTAGCTCAAAGGCAATATCATTAACGGCCTTACCTTTATTTACCATTGTATAAAATGCGCGAGAGACAGGTAGCGCACCTATAGCAGCTGCCAAGCCATGCCCAGTAAAGTCACCCAGCATGCAATACAAGTTACCAATGGGACTTTGTGCAACTAAAAACATGTCACCATTAAACATGGATGCTGGCGATAAATTAAAATCTAGATGTTGCTTAAAATCATCTTGATATTCGAGTGAATTATTAAATATGTGCTCAACTATTTCGTGTTCACGTTCAATTTGATTGTGGTGATACTCGAGCAGTTGCTTTTGCTGGTTGGCTTTTTTACTTAGCTCACGAGTTCTTCTATGAGCTTTAATTTTTGCGTGAAGAATAACTTTATCAAATGGCTTGTGGATAAAGTCATCCCCGCCAACTTCTAAACATTTTTCAAAACTTGCTTTGTCGTCTAACGAAGTAATAAAAATAATAGGTAAATAAACTTCACTGTATTTATTTTTTATTATTTTGGCTGTCTCAAAACCATCCATAACCGGCATTATTACATCGAGTAACACAATGTCTATGGCTTCATGCTCAAGGACTTTAATTGCTTCTTGGCCGTTGAAGGCCATCGATACTTGATAACCTTCATCTTTGAGCATTTGACTTAATAAAATACGGTTTAATGCCTGATCATCGACAATAAGAACGTGTGCTGCCATTAGCTAATATCAAATTTCTTATCGAAGCGCGATATTTGTAATATTTTTTTCAGCTGTGGCTGGCAATTAGTGATTTCAAACACAGTCACTTTATCTTCTAAAGTTTTTTTCATATTTAAAAGCATGCCTAGTGCAGAACTATCCATATAGTCAGTTTCTCTTAAATCTACAATCACTTTGTTAGTGCTACTGTCTATCTGAGCATAGGCTTGGCGAAAAGACTGCACTAAATTAAAGTCAAACTTTCCCTTTATTTGTATTGTTAGCGCTTTTCCATCGGCTGATGTACGGGTAGTTAAATTCATCGATTTCTCCGTTAAATGTATCTTTGACTAAATATAACCTGTTAAAAGTATTTAGCAAAAAGAAAAACACACAACAGCAAATTTGCTATCATTTACGCCATTACTTAATACATTTTGACTGAATAAGGTAAACCATGACAGATAGTCACTTAGTATATTCAACAAGCACTGGACGTATTGACCAGCCAAAACCAGAAAAAGAGCTTGATATTAAGCTTTTCAAAGATGGTTTTGTTCGTATTGAGCGTCAAACAAAAGGCCGTAAAGGTAAAGGCGTAATGCTTGTTGTTGGCATAGACCCCAAAGATCATGACTTAAAAAAGTTAGCTAAAACAATAAAAAGTAAAATGGGCCAAGGTGGCGCTGTAAAAGAAGGCGTTATAGAAGTCCAAGGCGATGACCGAGATAAGTTAAAAGCAATTTTAGAGGGCTTAAAGTTTAAAGTGAAAATTGCGGGTGGTTAACCCGCAATTATAAATCTACATTACTTTTTTAAATGGTACTTCACCCAGCTTTAAATATAAATCTGGTAAATCAGACTCAGGGATTGGGCGACTGTAATAATAACCTTGCACTATAAAACAGTTGTTGTTTTGTAAAAACTCAACTTGTTCTATGGTTTCTACCCCTTCAGCAACCACATCTAAATTAAGCTTTTGAGCCATTGCTATAATAGCGGCAGTAATCTCCATATCATTGCTATCTTCTGGGATATCTTGCACAAATGAACGATCTATTTTGAGTATATCTACCGGGAAGCGTTTTAAATAACTAAGCGAAGAATACCCCGTTCCAAAATCATCAATTGAGATAGAAATACCTAGTGCTTTTAGCTCATGAAGTTGAGCAATAGCAGCCTCTACGTTCCCCATCAACATGCTTTCAGTTAACTCTAAATGTAATCGTTTAGCCGATACGCCCGATGTAATAATCATCTTACTTAGGGTCGGCACAAGATTCGAATCTTTAAATTGGCGAGCAGATAAGTTAATCGATACGTTATTTTCACGGTTTTGCTCTGTTAATCTCACAACGAAATTACATGACTCCTGTAATACCCACTCACCTAATTCAACAATAAGTCCTGTCGCCTCAGCTATAGGAATAAACTTATCTGGCGGTATTAAACCTTCTGTTGGGTGGAACCATCTCAATAATGACTCGTATCCTACAACCTTTTGAGTACGGCTATCTATCTGCGGCTGATAAAAAACCACAAACTGATCTTCTTTTAACGCAATACGCAGCTCGTTTTCAATAAATAATCGCTCATTTGCGGCTGCATTTAGCTCTTGGCTATAAAAGTGGAACGTATTACGCCCTTTCTCTTTGGCCTCATACATTGCTAAATCCGCGTGCTTTAATAATTGATCTTCTTCGAGGCTGTCATATGGCGCCATAGTAATACCAATACTCGCGCTTATAATTACCTCGTTATTTCCTAGCATAATAGGCATATTAAGCGTTTGCTGGATTGTATTTGCCACATCGGTTGCGTGTTCTTGGCTTTCAATTCCACTGAGTAATACTGCAAACTCATCGCCGCCTAAACGTGCAATCGTATCTTCCGATCTTAGGCGCTTCTTCAGTCTATTCGCAACCTGTATTAATAATTGATCGCCTGCGTCATGTCCAAGGGTGTCATTAATTCGCTTAAATTCATCTAAATCAAAGTAAAAAAGTGAAAATGCATAATGACCACGTTCTGCAAGCGCAAGAGATTTGCGTAACTGCATTCTGAAGAAGGTTCTGTTTGCTAAACCTGTTAGCGTGTCAAAATAAGCGAGCTGTTCCATTTTGCGCTGGCTTTCTTTAACAAACGAGATATCTTGTGCGGAAGCAACATAACTTGTGATATTACCGCCTTCCTCTCGTATCGGTGAAACGCTCAATGAAACCCAAATAGGCTGTTTGTCTTTGCTTTCAATTAACGTATCACCGCGCCAATAGTTACGACTACGTAGGTCTATATCAATATCTTCAACCAAAATAGCCATATCAGACGCAATAATGTTTAAAAGTGGCGCTCGAGTGAAATGACTCTCTGGATAACCTGTCATCTCTAACATTTTGGGATTAACGTATTCGATAACAAAGTTCTCGTCAGTTATAACAACACCTGTGCCAGAGAAAGCGACTGCTTTTGATAATCGATTAGCTGCTTTTTCGGCTATTTCTTTTTCAGTTATTCGCTGGTTAAGTCCATCTATTAATTTACGAATTTCAACCGTCATATCTTTAAACGAACCGATAAGCGTACCAATTTCGTCTTTGTTCTCTTCTGGAAATTGAGTATCTAGTTTGCCCTGACCAAAGCTTGATACCGCATAAACAAGTGAATGCAATCGGCGTAACACAAGATGCTGCAAGGCTTGATGCAATAACAAGGCAACTAAAATAGCGTAAAGAATAAAAAGACCAAAAAACTTAAGTTTCAAATCTTGCAGAGCAGACAATGTAGAAGAACGCTTTTTATAAACCCCTATGTACCAATCTAGCTGATCAATTTTTTGAATATTGATTAAGTGTGCCTCGTCATTTTGTAAAAAAGAACTTGCATATTCTGGAAGCTTTGTCGCAATTGCCTCACTAATAATTGACTTGAGCTGAGGGTTTACAAACTCGTCCATAGCCACTTTTTTATTATTTTTTCCGTATTCAGCAAGTAATGAAGTACTCAAATCTGGGTGGGCTAATAATTGGCCTTTACTATCAAAAACAAGTTAAGTTTTTTCTTTGTCTCCTATAGGTAGAAAAGACACGAGTTTATTAAGCGTAATATCACTGCCTGTAACCCCTATAAATTCATTATTCGAATAAATAGGGACCAGTAAACTGATCACCCAATCATGCCATACTCTATCGTAGTAAACCTTTGACCATTCAGGTTCTACAGAGTTTCCTAAACTTTCGCGAACATACTTATAAGTTGAACCACCGCTTACTCGAAAATCAGCAGGAGCATTTAACGCCCAATTAGGTGGCGATATTCTGATAAAGTCATCATTGGTTATAAGGTAAAAATTGTAGAAGTCATAAACTAATGTTGGTGAGATAACATCCCATAGTGCTTCAGAGTTATTAAATAACTGTTTGTAAAAAGGTGTGAACTTTTCTTGTGGTAAAAACGCGGCAGATAAACCATCCGATGAAGCGCTTCGAATAGTGCCATCACTATTAAACTGTAATTGTGCTTTACTGGTTAGATCAATTGGGGAGTTTTTTTGAAATAACTGCTCATTAACTATGTTGTTAGCTTGCTTAGCAATGTTAACTTTTGTTTCTATTCGTTCTTTAAATTGCCTTACTAATAAATCGGTCGAGCTTTTTAGTACTTCGTGCTCTTCAAAAACCAGCTGCTTTTCCTCAGATTTAAGCATAAAAAAAGCAGCACAAACACCCGCAATTAAACAAATTGAGGATATGAGTAACGACAATTTCACACTTAAAGAGTTTATTCCAAAACGCGATGGAGGGCGTCTATATAGCACAAGCCAACCTTAATTATTAATAGTTGTTATTATTTAGCTGTTAATGAAATATACCAGATTCAAATTCATTATTATAAATTTTTTGTAAACTTTATAAAAAAATTACAAAAGTTGAAATAATCAATACTTAAGCACTATCTTAGTAAAGTATGTTATTGACATTACCCCTAACTCTCCATACATTAACTGCATGAACATATTTTATTCTCGCATTATTTTTTCTTTTTTTAGCTTCTTTAAATAAAAGAGGCTGGCCTGTTTGTGAGATAAATCAATCGAATAGTAAAGCCTCCCAACCGGGAGGCTTTTTTGTATATGCTGCATTTACGCAGATGACTTTTGGAATGAGGAACCCCAAAATGACCAACGATGTATTAAACACATTAAGACATGATATAAATGAAATAGACTCTGACTTACTCGTACTCCTAGCTAAACGGCGCCGTATTAGTCATGGTGTTGTTGAATATAAAATTGCAAATAACAAGCCTATTCGTGATGAAGCCCGTGAACTAGCACTACTAGAAAAATTAATTGGTTATGGCAAGTCGCTTGGCTTAGATGCGTATTATGTAAACAATGTTTTTCAAACAATTCTAGAAGACTCCGTATTACACCAGCAAGCAATGCTGCAAAAAAACCTAAACCCTGATGCATTAAGCGAAACACACCGTGTTACTTATTTAGGTGGGCAAGGCTCATATAGCCAACTTGCTTGCCATAAGTACTTTAGCCGTCGCCCCGGCAAACTCGTTGAAATTGGATGTTCATCGTTTGAAGAAATCACCTCCAAGGTAGAAAGCGGGCAAGCAGACTTTGGATTACTTCCTATTGAAAATACCAGCTCAGGCAGTATTAACGAAGTATTTGATTTACTACAACACGCACAAGTATCTATTGTTGGTGAAGTGACACACAGTGTTGAGCATTGCTTATTAGCTAAACCTGATACACAACTTGAACAGCTCACAAAAGTATTTGCTCATCCACAACCCTTCGCACAATGTAGCCGCTTTTTACAAGGGTTAGGGGATTTGCAGCATGAAACATGTGACTCAACATCTTCAGCGCTTCAATCTGCGCTCAGCACACCAAATAGTGCTGCAATTGGCTCCGCTCAAGCTGGTAAAAATGTAGGCCTTGAAGTTATTAAATCAAACTTAGCTAATCAAAGCGAAAACCACAGCCGCTTTATAGTCGTAGCGCGTAAGCCTTTGCATGTGTCGAATCAAATACCAACGAAGACCAGCTTGATCATGTCGACCAAACAACAAGCCGGCTCACTTGCTGATGCACTGATGATTTTCAAGCAACACAAAATAAACTTGGTAAAACTGGAATCACGCCCTACCCCAGGCAACCCGTGGGAAGAAGTATTTTATGTTGATTTAGAAGCAAACTTGGCTGATACCCAAGTAAAAGAAGCGCTAGAGGAACTTAAAGAACATACCCAATATGTGCGTATATTAGGTTGCTATCAAAGTGAAACATTACAAGCTGTTAGTGTGAATACTTAAATATAGGCTATTCAAAAGGGGGCAAAAAATGTGCCCCCTTTACATTTATTTGATGTAAAACTAGTCGAGTACCTTAGCGTCATTCGCTTTATTAAGTAAACTGCGGCTTTGTGTTAAAAAATGCGCAGTTGAGTCTGAAAAATATGATTTAGCATCTGCAAATGCCTCCATTAAGGCTGCTTTATCACCTACCCTAAGCTTTTCAAGCGTTTGTGCAAAGGTATCTTGGTATTGAGCTAACAAATTTTCAACGTCATCAAACTGAGCCAACATTATATCGGAATAAAGCTCAGGTGATTGCGCAAACAAACGCCCTACCATCATTAGCTCTAATTGATATATCGGCGACGAGCAACTTCGTAACTCTGCTAAAGTATGGCTTTGCTTTGCTAAAAACTGCCCATAAACAAACGTTGTTAAATGTCGCATTACCTGAATTATTTGCATGGCTTCATCGTGTTTTTTAGCATCTAGCTCTACAAGCTGACACCCCCACACTTGTAACTGCTCTAATAGCCCTTTTGCCGCCTTATGCTCTCTGCCCTCACATACAACTACCGTTTGTTTTACCCAATGTGAAATATCAGGCCCAAACATAGGGTGTAAACCAACAACTGGACCACTATGAGCTGCTTTTAATGCTTTAATTGGCGATTGCTTTACTGATGTAATATCTACGAGCAAACAGTCATCATCTAGTTTTGGTAGTTTAGCAACTACAGACTCTAAGGCATTAATAGGTACACTGATCATGACCAGTTTTGCACCGGTTAAAATGCTTTGGGCATCATCTTGCTGCTCTTTATCTAATATTTTGACGTCATAACCTGAGCGCATAAATTGTTGGGCAAATAACTGCCCCATCGCCCCTTGACCGCCCACAATAACAATAGGTGAAAGTGATGGCGCTGCACACGCTAACTTAGCCTGTTGGTTTTGATATGCTTCACGCATCATCCGCCTGAGAATATCTTCAACTAGATCGGGACTTACATTTTGATTAATCGCTTCTTGGCGCCTAGCAGCTAGTAATTCAGCTTCACGCTCTGGTGCATGTAAAGGCGCACCTGTTTGCTGTTTGATTTCACCAATTTTTTGGGTAATACCATTGCGTTTAGCTAATAAGGCAACAAGCTGCGCATCGCATTCATCTATACCTTGTCTTAGTTGGGCCAAATCACTTATATTTGCCACGTCCAATCCCACCTTGAAAAAATCAAATTTCGTAAATTTATATTTACATAAAAGTAAACTAATCAATACGATAAATACTAACAGGATACGTTAGACGTTAAAAGGGCTGATCGCATATAGCAAGGTTAAAACCAAGGGTGAATTTATGTTATCAGTCAGATTATGGGCAACATCTCAGAAGCTTTTGTAGGGAATGATCAATGAGTCTTTAGTTTTTTGTAGTGAGCTAAATATCGATAACCTCATAGCGTAGGAACAGTAAAACGTTTTAAACCGAAGCTGCAGTTCATAAAAAAAGAAACGTTTTTTGAGTCAATCTATTTCAAATACCTAATATTGCCTGCGCCACTTAACATTACAATAAAAATCTAGACCGCTTAAAAACGAAAACGGGTTGCAATCCGAAGACTGCAACCCGTTTTTTGCGTTGATAAACAGCGCGTATTAGTTAAGTTTTTCTCTAATACGTGCAGATTTACCAGAACGCTCACGTAAGTAGTAAAGCTTAGCACGGCGAACTGCACCGCGACGCTTAACTGTTACGCTATCGATAAGAGGGCTGTGCGTTTGGAATACACGCTCAACACCTTCACCGTTCGAGATTTTACGAACTGTGAATGCTGAGTGAAGACCACGATTACGCTTAGCGATTACAACACCTTCAAAGGCCTGTAGACGCTCTTTAGCACCTTCTTTTACTTTTACCTGTACAACCACTGTATCACCAGGGCCAAATGCAGGTACGTCTGTTTTAAGCTGCTCTTCTTCAAGCGCTTTAATAATATTTTGGTTTACTTTTGCCATTATGTTTCTCACTTTCCTAGGTGTAACTGTCTTCTAGCCACAAGCTTTTTGGTACTCTTGCTGAAATTCTGCGAGTAATACCGCTTGCTCCTCAGTCAGAGCTAGGTTATGCAACAAGTCAGGACGTCGTATCCAAGTTCTGCCTAATGACTGCTTAAGCCGCCACCTTGCTATCGCTTGGTGATTACCACTGAGTAATACAGCAGGAACTTGTTTGTCGTCCAATGTTTCTGGTCGTGTGTAGTGAGGGCAATCTAGCAAGCCATCCGAAAATGAATCTTGCTCTGCTGATTGGTTATGACCTAACACGCCAGGCACCAATCGCGCTACTGCGTCAATTAATGTCATGGCAGGTAGTTCACCACCACTCAAAATAAAATCACCAATTGACCATTCTTCGTCAACGTATGACTCTATTATTCTCTCATCTATACCTTCATATCGACCGGCAATCAAAATCAGTTTGTCAGAGTTAGCGAGTTCGCTAGCCCCTTGCTGATCAAGTTTGCGCCCTTGTGGGGACATATAAATTACTTTAGCACCATCACCTGCCGCTTTTTTAGCGTCAAGAATAGCTTTTTCCAATGGTTTAACCATCATTAACATACCTGGTCCGCCCCCGTAAGGACGATCATCTACAGTTCTGTGCTTATCTAAAGCATAGTCACGTGGATTCCAGCAGTTAAAATTAATTAACCCATTTTTTACTGCGCGACCAGTAACCCCTTGTTGGGTAATTGCGTCAAACATGTCCGGGAAAAGGCTTATCACCCCAACCCACAATGAACTAGTTTGAGTCATTAAAACCCAGGATCCCAGTCTACGGTAATTTCTTTTACGTCGTATTTAACATCTTTGATAACTGAATCAGTTAAAAAAGGTATTAAACGCTCCGATTGACCAAATGCATCTTTACTGTTTGCTTTCACAACCAGTACATCATTTGACCCTGTCTCCATCAAGTCATCAACAGTGCCTAAGTTATAACCTTTATCAGTTACAACCGACATGCCAATGAGATCTCGCCAATAGAACTCACCTTGCGGTAGTTCTGGTAATTGCGTTGCATCCATTGAGATTTCTGCATGGGTATAAGCCATTGCTTCGTCTCGATCGTTTACTTGCGCAAATTTAGCGATAAAGCCTTTGTTGTGGCGACGCCAGTCGACCACTTCTAAGGACTGCCATTTACCTTGTTGCCCTATCAACCACGGGCTGAAATCGAAGATCCCTGCGGGATCATCAGTAAATGAATGTACCTTAAGCCAGCCCTTTATACCATAAGGGGCGCCGAGCTTTCCTACGACAATTATTGATGAGGTGTTCTCTTGACTCATGGTTACACTTACGCCTATTAAGCCGCTTTACGAGCGTCTTTAACTAATTTAGCTACACGATCTGAAAGACCTGCGCCTTGACCTACCCAGTGATCTACACGAGATAAATCTAAGCGAAGTTTTTCTTCCTGACCCGAAGCGATTGGGTTAAAGAAACCAACTTTCTCGATGAAGCGACCGTCACGCGAGAAACGGCTATCCGCAACCACAATTTGATAGAAAGGGCGTTTTTTAGCGCCACCACGTTGCAAACGAATAGTTACCATACCGTCCTCTAAATAGATTGACTGTTTTCATTAATAAGATTTACTCCCCAGTATGGGGAGCCGGTGAATTGTACGAGTTTTTAGCAATAACGCAAGTAAGAAGTGAAGCAAAAAGCCAGTTTAGTAGGTTAAACCGTGATCTAGGCTAAAAATTAGAGTTAATGCAGTACAGAGTGCATAAATTATTCAACAAAAAAGGAGCAATTTGCTCCTTTTTTGTATGCGTTGTGATTAATTAAAGTGCAACGCTTACTAAAAATCTAAAATTTTGGACCGCCGCCGCCCATCATGCCCGGTGGCAACATGCCTTTCATACCGCGCATCATTTTTTGCATACCGCCTTTACCTTTCATTTTTTTCATCATTTTTTGCATCTGCGTAAATTGTTTAAGCAACTTATTGATCTCTTGTACCTGTGTACCAGAACCTGCTGCAATACGTTTTTTACGCGACCCTTTAATGATTTCTGGACGAGCTCGCTCCTGTTTTGTCATAGAGCTGATGATAGCCTCCATTTGAATAAAGGTTTTATCACCCATCTGACCTTTTACCGCGTCAGGTAAATTAGACATGCCAGGGAGTTTATCAAGCATCGACATCATGCCGCCCATATTTTTCATTTGCTTTAACTGGTCAGCAAAGTCATCCAGCGTAAAGCCTGCGCCTTTAAATACTTTTTCGGCAACTTTAGCAGCTTGCTCTTTATCCACTTTCATTTCGACTTCTTCGATTAATGAAAGTACATCACCCATGCCTAAAATTCGCGATGCTATTCGGTCAGGGTGGAAAGGTTCAAGTGCGTCTGTACGTTCACCCACACCCATAAACTTAATGGGTTTACCTGTAATATGACGAATAGATAAAGCAGCACCGCCTCGGGCGTCACCATCTGTTTTAGTTAATATCACACCAGTAAGTGGCAGAGCTTCATCAAATGCTTTTGCAGTATTTGCCGCATCTTGACCCGTCATAGCATCAACAACAAATAATGTTTCAATTGGGTTGATAGCTGAATGAAGATCTTTAATTTCATCCATCATGTCGCTATCCACATGCAAGCGACCCGCAGTATCAACTAATACAACATCAATAAATTTCTTTTTAGCGTGTGTAATAGCCGCAGTAGCAATATCAACAGGCTTTTGTGAAATATCACTTGGAAAGAAATCTACATCAACTTCTGTGGCTAACGTTTCAAGCTGTTTTATTGCTGCAGGACGATAAACATCGGCACTAACAACAAGCACTGATTTTTTCTTGCGCTCTTTTAAAAACTTAGCAAGTTTACCAACACTGGTCGTTTTACCGGCACCTTGCAAACCAGCCATCATAACAACTGCTGGCGGTTGTGCGTTTAAGCTCAGCTCTTCGTTTGCTTCGCCCATCGCTTTTTCAAGCTCTTCACGCACAATTTTTACAAACACTTGCCCAGGCGTTAAGCTTTTAGTTACCTCAACACCCACTGCACGTTCTTTAACTTGCTTTACAAAATCGCGAACAACTGGCAAAGCCACATCGGCTTCCAAAAAGGCCATGCGCACTTCGCGAAGAGTATCTTTTATGTTGTCTTCTGTTAGGCGGCCACGGCCACTGATATTTTTTAAGGTTTTACCTAATCGTTCTTGGAGATTCTCAAACATGTATCGGTTCCGATAAAACGTTATACCAATTTAATTACTCAGCCGATTTAGCTACTAGCTCGACTAATGACATTGATATTATTAAATTTGAATTAAAAACAGTATACCGTAAATAGTGGTGGACAATACAGTGTTCAAGTGCAGTGAATTAAGTTTCTTTTTTAAGGTCTATTCATTTGCGTTGCTATAAAATACAATACGTTTGTACTTGCAAGGATTTTTTGACTCAAATTAAGTGGCCCAAGCAAAATGCTGATCATCAGTTTAACTATTATCACCAGTTTATTTTATGTGTTAGCGACGTCACACGTGCTTTCACGGCTTTTTCATAAACAAGGCCCAAACCAAAAAGTAACTGTTATCTTGAGTACCGTCGCTATATTGGCGCATATGTTGTTATTGGTGAACTCGGTGTTTCGTTCTGACGGTCAAGATCTAAGCATTGTAAATGTCGCACTGCTAACCTGTTGGGTTATTGTTGTGTCTGTAACAGCTGTCTCCTTAAAATTTCCAGCCACTTTATTATTGCCCGTAGTGTATGGCTTTGCAGCGCTTTTATCTGTTGCAAGCTTATTTATACCCCATCATATATTGCTGCAAAGTATAGATGTTGAGCTTGGTTTGGTTGCCCATATATCACTTTCCCTACTCGCTTACTGTATCTTAATTATTGCAACCTTATACGGCGTGCAATTTTACTTTATAGATAAACGCCTTAAGCGCAAAGATCTCGCCATTGTGCATAGCCATTTACCTCCATTGATGGTTGTTGAGCGCCAGCTTTATCAACTGCTTAATCTTGGTACTGCGCTGCTTACAATTGCACTCGTGTGCGGGTTTGTATTCCTCGATGGCATGTTTGCCAAAGAGTTTATTCATAAAACCATACTTTCGTTGGTGGCATGGGCTATTTTTGTTGTAGTCGCTCTTGGCCATATTAAACAAGGTTGGCGTGGTAAACCTGTGGTAATTACCATCATGGTTGCAGCATTTGTCCTCACATTAGCTTATTTTGGCAGCCGTTTTGTACAAGAAGTCGTACTAAACAAGTTTTAACTTGACTCTAGTTGCTCACTCTAGCTTAATACGCATTGATTTATAAAAAAAGGATCCATCGTTGGACGACATATCGACAAGTACCCTGTTTATCACGTTAGGATTATTGGTACTTTTTTCTGCTTATTTTTCTGGTTCTGAAACTGGGATTATGTCAATCAATCGTATACGCCTGCGACATCTTGCAAAGCAAGATCACCGTGCAGCTAAACGAGTCAGTAAATTACTTAGCCGTCCCGATAGGCTTATTGGCCTCATTTTAATTGGTAACAACCTAGTAAATATAGCCGCAGCTCAAGTTGCCACTATTATAGGTATCCGCTTATACGGTGATTTAGGTATCGCAATAGCAACTGGTGTACTTACCTTGGTTGTGCTTATATTCGCTGAAGTAACACCTAAAACACTCGCAGCCCTTTACCCTGAAAAAGTAGCCTTTCCAAGCTCAGTGATACTTAAAGGCTTGCTGAAAATCATGTTTCCGTTTGTTGTAGTTGTTAACTGGCTAACTAACGGCATATTACGTTTATTTGGTATTAGTGCAGCTCAAATCGATGAGCACAGCATGAGCAAAGAAGAATTAAAAACAGTCGTGAACGAATCAGGTGCTTTATTACCTGCTCGTCACCAAAGCATGCTGACTTCTATCTTAGATCTAGAACAAGTTACTGTTGAAGATATTATGATTCCACGTAACGAAATTGTGGCGATTGATATAAACGACGATTGGAAAGTAATTAGCCGCCAGCTAACACATGCACAACATACACGTGTTTTGTTGTATCGCGATAATATTGATGATGCTGTCGGTTTTATTCACTCACGTGATGCGCTGCGACTTTTAACAAAAGAGCAATTTGACAAACCGTCACTATTGCGTGCAGTTCGCGAAATTTACTTTATCCCCGAAGGCACATCGTTAAATACACAACTATTTAAGTTTCAACAATCAAAAGAGCGAATTGGTATAGTTGTTGATGAATACGGCGATATTCAAGGCCTAGTAACCCTTGAAGACATTTTAGAAGAGGTGGTGGGCGATTTCACGACCACTCAAACACGTACGCCAAGTGAAGAAGTGACAACACAACCTGATGGTTCGTTTATTGTAGATGGTGGCGCAAACGTCCGTGACTTAAATAAAGAAATGGAATGGGACTTTCCTCTTGATGGCCCTAAAACATTAAGCGGCTTAATTGTTGAATATTTAGAAGATATTCCTGACGCAAATATCAGTTTACGTATTGCGGGATACCCATTAGAAGTACTCGAAGTAAAAGAAAACATGATTAAACAGGTTAAAATACAACCTAAAAAACGTACTCGTCAATAACAAATAAGGAGCCATAAGGCTCCTTATTTACGCTGTTGTGCGATTAAGTAAATAATCGCTCCAACCAGCCTTTATCAAGCTCATCTTCACATCGCTTTAATTGCGTGCCATAACGACTTGCTCTATTTTTTACTTTGTTGGCTACGCTCATTAACCATTTTTTCTTCTTATATGTGCCACGTTTATACCCGCCCCAGCCTTCATGATAATTAAGATATTGAGCGTAAGCATCCCATTTTGAAATGCCGTTTACTTTATGCGTTTTATAAACAAACCACGCCATAAAGTCGATTGCATCATCAAAGTCATCCCTATCTGCTCCGCTGTTACCTGTTTCACGAACGTAATCAGCCCAAGTAGGCGTTTTAGCTTGTGAATAACCGTAGGCTGAGCTTGCTCTACCTGTTGGTATAATCCATAAAAAATATTCCATAGGCGGAGCTGCATCGTGCTTAAACGAACTTTCTTGATACATCATGCTCATGAGTACATGTTTAGGAGAGCCCCACTTGTCTTGCGCGTCTTTTGCATCAAAATACCAATCAGGCTTTTCTTCAAAAATTTTACAAAGATCATTTGGCTGTTTAGGTGGCGCTGTAGCACACCCGGCAAGGGAAAAAGCGAGAGTGAGAGATAAAATAAGTGCTTTTTTGTTCATTTTTTGTGTTCTCACTGAACTTTTATAAGAAGTGTCGGTCGTAATGATTAATGCAGCCGTATAGCATTGTTTCATCCCTGAATATTATTTACGCAGCCATATTAGGCTGCGTTTTTTTTGCGTGTATGTTGGCTATCAGTTTTTATGAAAATACTCATCTAAAAACGCTGTAAACGACTGCGCATCTGCATTTTCTATATTACGCTGCGCTTCATTTGACTGCTCAACTTGCTGCTCGAGCCACGGCTTTAAAAACTCACTGTAATCTGTGTCTATGTGGCTTTGCTTATACTTATTTGCTAAGTCTAAGGCAAAGTGACCATTGTCTAAACCTGACTCTTTTAGTTTTGCTACATATCGTCCAGAGTAAGTAAGCGAAGGATCATTAACCCACGTGCTCATTCGCTCAATTGTTTCAGAGTAATAACTTACGCCGTAAGCTTTATCCATCCACTTTGCAACATCAGTCAATTGAGCAAATATTTCATTCCCCCAAGATTGCAGGCTACGCGGAGTATTATTATCGTTGAGCATCAACCCTTGCTCTCTCCCCTGATTTACAACCGCATCTAAATTTTCAGTACTGCGAGCCTGTTCTTTCCAATCCATGTTTGGTGAATCTTTTAATAAGCAATACGTTAAAAATACATCTAAAAAGTGAATTTGCTCTATATCGATACCCACTTCACTAAATGGGTTTACGTCTAATGCACGAATTTCAACATATTCTATACCCGCTCTCAATAGTGCATCTGTTGGCGTCTCACCACTATTCGCATTACGTTTAGGGCGAATTGGCGAATAAAATTCATTTTCTATTTGCAGAATATTTTTATTTAACTGTTTTGGCTGTTCGCTAGTGTAGTCGTCAATGTCGCTGTATATATCTGATGGCGTATTGATGGCCTTTTTCAAACCAGCAACATATTCATCAAGCGAGTTATACATGACACGCAAGGACGATTGTGCGCTGTTTGTGTAACCTAAGTTACCTAAACGCAGTGCAGTGCCGACCTCTAAGTACAAGGTACCTTTACCTAACTTTTTAAACGGTAAATCTGTTTTACGACCTTGCAAAAATGAGTTACACAGGGCCGGCGATGCGCCAAACATATAACTAATAAGCCACAGCTCGCGTTTGAAGTTTCTTATCAGCGATAAATAACCATCAGATATAAAATCCTGCAAGCTCGTATTACTTTGCTTTAACGAGTGCAGAGACTTCCAAAGTGACTCTGGAAAAGAGATATTAAAATGCACGCCAGCAATAGCCTGCATCATACTGCCGTATCGATTTTTTAACCCTTCACGGTAAAGCGTTTTCATTTTACCTATATTCGAGCTACCAAACTGAGCAAGTACGATATCGTCTTGGTGGTTGATGAAGCACGGCATACTGATAGGCCAAAGCAGTTCGTCACCCATATTTTCAAGCGTGAACTTTTGAAGATCGCGCAGTTGCTTTAATGTTTGCGTTGATGACTCGCTAACCGGTGTAATAAATTCAAGTAAAGATTCAGAAAAGTCAGTCGTTATATGGCCATTGGTTAGTGCACTCCCTACCCCTTTAGGATGACCTGTAGGAGATATAGCACCGTTGCTTTGTATTCTTAGCGACTCTCGTTCAATGCCACGTTTAATGCCTTTAATTGCGTTTTGGTGTTCACCAGTCGATAACGCGTTAAGCGCATTTGTTAGATCTTGTGTTGTCAAAAATATTTCCTCGGGCCACGTGGCGTAATCATACGGTTATGGGGGCTAATTACCGATTACTCAAGATTAAATTGTTAAGAACCATTTAGTTTTTTCAATTAGTCTTAAAATCCCTAATTTGAGCATACGCTTGATTTAACTATTTTCGTAAAATTATGTTGTAATCTTGCCATTGCTATTTACTTTATACAATTGCTTTACGAAGGTATTTACTAATAACACGGTATGCAATGAAGCATTAAACCAATGCGGATAGGAGATCTGTTATTTCGATTAAAGAATTCAATTTTATTTCGCTGACGTTATTAACCACAGAAATCTTGATATAGATCAATAAAGCATTCAATTCATCGTCAATATAAACATAATCGAGCTTTAATTTTGCTTTGTGTAAATAACTGAATATACTTCAGTTAATTAAAAAGGATGATAGTGAATGCAATGCACAGTAATAAAACATTAATTAATGAAGAAGTTCATTTTGATGAGTCACAAGAGCTTGTTTCAACAACCGATTTACGCGGTGTTATTACCTACGCTAATACAGAATTTTGTACAGTTGCTGGTTACTCAATACAAGAGCTTGTTGGCAAAAACCATAATATAGTTCGCCACCCAGATATGCCTAAAGCAGCGTTCAAAGAAATGTGGGAAACATTAAAACAAGGTCACTCTTGGCGCGGCATGGTAAAAAATCGCTGTAAAGATGGCCGTTACTATTGGGTTGACGCTTTTGTTACGCCAATTTTTGAACATGGCCAGCTGGTTGGCTACCAATCAGTAAGAACAAAACCGAGTCAAGCACTCAAAAATAAAGCGCAAAGCTTATACAACACCCTTAATGCTAATAAATCATTGTTCAGTATTCGCGAACAAACTGGAGTTAGGCAGAGTATCACCATAGCGTGTGTGTTACTTTGGTTAATAAGCTCTTTAGTATTTGCTCCAATAGCCATTGCTTTACTTAATGTTATTGTTTGTATATTAGTAATCGCCCTAAATTACGATGAGCTTGTTGCAACCCCTAAAATATTGCGCGAGCATAAAGCTAAATCGGACTCTGTTTCTCGCTATATATACAGCGGTACCACAGCCCACAGCGTTAGTGACTTCAAAGAACAACTGCTAAATGCCAAGTTGCGTACTGTACTTGGGCGAATGAAAGATTCAACTCTTAATTTTAATAGTATTGCGACTAATTTAGACAAACAATCAACACTTACAGAGCAAGGAATTGCTTCTCAGGGTGAGCGCTTGGAACAGATTGCATCTGCGATGACTCAAATGGGATCGACCATTGGCGAAATTTCAGTAAACACAGCTGAAACGGCAGATAAAGTAAACGCAACGCATAGCAGTTGCTCTGAAATCAAAATACACATTGCTGATAATAGTAATATGATTTCTGAACTAGCAGTGCAAGTTGAGCATGCAGCAACCACCGCAAGTAGCTTGGCCTCAGAAGCTGATAAGATTGGTCAAGTAATGAGTGAAATAGAAGGCATTGCAGATCAAACAAACTTACTTGCACTTAACGCAGCAATAGAAGCAGCTAGAGCGGGTGAGCATGGCAGAGGGTTTGCTGTCGTTGCCGATGAAGTAAGAACTTTATCGTCTCGTACACAAAGTGCTACAACACAAATTCACAGCTCAATAAAAGAAATACAAGATACTTTATTTAGCTGGTCAAAAGTGATGCAAGACACAAAAGAGCAAGCCGATAATTGCGTAAGCACTACAGAAAAAACGCAAGTGGAACTAGAAGGTATCTTTGCTCAAATTAGTGAAATATCGCATTTAGCCATTCAAATATCGTCTGCAGCAGAAGAGCAACAAATGGTGAGCAACGATATCAGCAACAATGTGACTGATATTAAAGCCTTTGGCGATAACAATTTGAGTTTAAGCTTTGAAGTAGCTAAAGGTGCAGCAGAACTGGTTGAAGGCTCACGAAAAGTAAATGACTTGCTATTAACTTTTAAAGTATAAACATTATAGGTTAAAAAACCGCTTAGTTTCAGGAGATAGGCAACTAAGCGGTTTTTATAATTATTTACCGGCTAGTAAATACTAACCCATCACTGCCAGCATCAATAACAATGACACATCCCGGAATATAATCACCATTAAGTAACTTTTGCGCCAACGGATTTTCAATTGTTTGTTGAATGGCCCGCTTTAATGGACGTGCGCCGTATACAGGATCAAACCCACTTGCAGCAATAGTATCGAGCGCCGCATCGCTAATTTCTAGTAAGTACCCCATCTCAGTTAAACGTTCACGTAACTTCATTAACTGAATATCAGCAATCTCTTTAATGTGCTGATTCGCTAGCGGATGAAATACCACTGTTTCGTCAATGCGGTTTATAAACTCAGGTCTGAATTCACTGATCAATACATCCATTACTTTTGATTTTAGTATTGCGTAATCATTATTACCCGCCTGCTCTTGAATAATATCTGAACCTAAATTTGAGGTCATGATGATTACGGTATTTTTAAAATCAACAGTACGCCCTTGTCCGTCGGTTAACCTACCATCATCAAGTACTTGTAATAAAATATTAAACACGTCAGGGTGTGCTTTTTCTATTTCATCAAGCAATATGACCGAATATGGCTTACGGCGAACAGCTTCTGTTAAGTAGCCCCCTTCTTCATACCCTACGTACCCAGGAGGCGCACCTACTAAACGGGCAACAGAATGTTTTTCCATAAACTCAGACATATCAATGCGCACCATGGCATCTTCTGTGTCAAACATAAACCCAGCAAGGGCTTTAGTAAGCTCTGTTTTACCTACGCCTGTTGGCCCTAAAAACAAAAATGAGCCAATCGGTCGGTTTGGATCAGCAAGCCCAGCTCGGGAGCGACGAATAGCGTTAGACACCGCAACAACTGCCTCGTCTTGCCCTATTACTTTACTGTGCAATCTATCTTCCATTTGCAGTAGTTTTTCACGTTCACCTTGCAACATGCGTGACACTGGAATACCAGTCCAACGAGAGAGTATCTCTGCAATTTCATCTTCGCCTACTTGGTTTTTAAGCAGTGTCATGTCTTGCATTTCGGCTTGTGACGCTAAGTCTAATTTGCGTTCAAGTTCGGGTATACGACCATATTGCAACTCAGACATGCGCTGTAAATCACTTGCTCTGCGAGCAACGTCTAAGTCGAGCCGAGCTTGCTCAAGCTCAGCTTTAATTACTTGCGTACCTTGCAGTGATGCTTTTTCTGCATTCCAAATTTCATCGAGTTCGCGGTATTGGCCGTCAAGATCGGTTATAAGCTCTTGCATTTCACTGCGGCGTTTTTGACTTGCCTCATCTTTTTCTTTAGCGAGAGCATTATCTTCAAGTTTTAACTGAATAATGCGGCGTTCAAGCTTGTCCAATGACTCAGGCTTCGAATCAATTTGCAAACGAATAGAAGAACCTGCTTCATCAATTAAATCTATTGCTTTATCGGGAAGCTGGCGGTCGCTAATATAACGATGCGATAACTGCGCGGCAGCAACAATTGCAGGGTCGGTGATTTCAACTGAGTGATGCAGTTCGTAACGTTCTTTTAAACCACGCAATATTGCAATAGTGTCTTCAACTGAAGGCTCTTCGATTAATACTTTTTGAAAACGGCGCTCAAGGGCTGCATCTTTTTCTATGTATTTACGGTATTCGTCTAGTGTGGTTGCGCCTACACAATGCAGCTCGCCACGTGCGAGCGCTGGCTTAAGCATATTGCCTGCATCCATTGCGCCATCGCTTTTACCTGCACCTACAATGGTATGAATTTCATCAATAAATAAAATGACTTGGCCTTCTTCTTTAGCCAACTCGTTTAAAACCGATTTTAAACGCTCTTCAAATTCACCTCTAAATTTAGCACCAGCAACCAAGGCTCCTAAATCAAGTGACAATACACGTTTATTTTTTAATCCCTCTGGTACTTCACCATTAATAATACGCTGCGCTAAGCCTTCTGCTATGGCGGTTTTACCCACTCCAGGCTCGCCAATAAGTACCGGGTTGTTTTTAGTTCTGCGCTGTAATACCTGAATGGTACGGCGTATTTCGTCGTCTCGACCTATAACGGGGTCAAGCTTGCCTTGCTCTGCACGCTCGGTTAAATCAATCGTATATTTTTCTAAAGCTTGGCGCGTTTCTTCCGCATTCGGATCATCAACTTTTTGACCCCCACGGATTGCTTTTATGGCGCTTTCTATTTTTGTTGCAGTGATATTAAGCGATCTCAAAATATCCCCAAGCGGGCCTTTGTCATCGCACGCAGCAAGAACAAATAACTCACTAGAAATAAATTTATCTTTGCGCTTTTGAGCGTACTTATCACATAAATTTATAAGCGTAGCCATATTATTAGATAACTGTACATCGCCCCCAACGCCTTCAACTTTGAATAGCTTTTCTATTTCTTGGGATAACTTTGTATTAAGCTCGTCTGCACTTACACCTGTTTGAGCAAACAAGGCACGAACGCTTGAACCACTCTGTTGGAGGAGTGCATACATTAGGTGAACGGGTTCAATAAATTGATGATCGCGGCCAAGGGCAAGTGATTGCGCATCAGAAAGCGCAGATTGAAATTTACTTGTAAATCTATCTAAACGCATGAGGGGTTACCTATTAAAAAATCTAATTGATTAATAAATGGGTATGTTGCACGATTTGTTCAAGGTACGAAAGAAAATATATTCGCTAAATGATTAATTACTTGCGCCAGATCAAACTAGCCATTCGCCCTGTTTGCCCATCTCTTCTATAAGAGAAAAATAAATGTGATTGAGAAACTGTACAGTACTCACCACCAGCAATAGTTATTACCCCTAGCTGTGATAATAAAATACGCGCTATACCGTATATATCAGCATAATACTTGTTATTGAGGTGCGGCTTGAATGCATCTGAGAATAAAGGCGATTGACTATTAAATGCTTCAAAAACCTCTACACCAACCTCAAACTGATCAGGCCCTATTGCCGGACCAAGCCAAGCATATATATTTTCTGGTTTAGCGTTAAAGCATTTAAGTGTATTTTGAATAATGCCTTGCTTTAACCCTCGCCAGCCACCATGAATAGCCGCTACCTCAGTCCCATCATTACTCGTAAGTAATATAGGTAGGCAATCGGCAGTCATTATAGCCAAAGGTTGGTCAACTAGGCGCGTATAGAGTGCATCGGCATTATGTAATTTATTAAAATCAAACTGCTGATCAACTGTAATTACATCTGCGCTGTGAATTTGATTTAGCCAGATAGCTGGATTTGGAAGGAAGTTATTTAATACTGAGCGATTTTTTAAAACGTCAGCTTGGCTATCATTAACATGAAGCCCCAAATTTAAACCGTTATAGGGTGCCTTTGATACGCCGCCTTCACGTGTGGTACTGAGAGTACTCACATTGTGAAGGCTTTGCCATGTTGCTGATAGCAACTGCATTATCTATCAATATCTGGGTTAGCCTGAGTATCTTCACGAAGTGCTAACGTCATTTCTACCATATCATCTGGGATAGGTGCTTGCCACGTCATCATTTCGCCCGTGATTGGATGCGCAATACTTAGTTTTACCGCATGTAACGCTTGGCGTTTAAAACTTCTAAGCAGTTCAAACAATTGCGGTGTTGCACCCTTTGGTGGACGCGGACGACCGTTGTATGACTGATCACCAATTAATGGGTGGTTCAAATAAGCCATGTGTACACGAATTTGGTGAGTACGGCCTGTTTCTAAACGCAAGCGCAAACGCGTATGCGCACGAAATTTTTCAGCAACACGGTAATGAGTAATGGCAGGCTTACCCATTTCATGTACAGCCATATGAGTACGCTGTGTTGCATGGCGACCAATTGGTTTTTCAACCATACCACCCGCTGTCATAGTGCCGTTACAAAGCGCTTCGTATTCACGAGTGAAGTTTTCACGCTTTTGTAGTGCCTTAACAAGATGTGTTTGCGCTTGAATTGTTTTAGCAACAACCATTAAACCTGTTGTATCTTTATCTAAGCGGTGCACAATACCTGCTCGTGGCACATTAATAATGTCAGGGTAATGGTGTAATAATGCATTAAGCACTGTGCCATCTGGGTTACCAGCACCAGGATGAACCACTAATCCCATAGGTTTATTAATAACTAAAATATGGTCATCTTCATAAACAATGTTTAAGTCGATATTTTGTGCAAGGTATTCACGCGGTGCTTCAATGATTGTCTCAACATTTAACACTTCACCGCCTAACAGTTTTGTACGCGGTGTGTTTAATATTTCGCCATCAACGGTGATTTTATCATCCAAAATCCAAGTTTTTATACGTGAACGTGAATAATCAGGGAACAATTGCGCTAATACTTGGTCTAGACGTTTACCACCTAAGTCGGTTGGAACCTCGGCTTGAAGAGAAATTTGCTCTGTCATTCGTAACTTTACCCAATTTACCAGTGCAAGCTTTGCTCGACTGGGTTAGAATCGCTTTTAATAAAAGCATAATATAATACGTATAGTTTACTCGGTTTTACCGACTTGGCCTAGCCGAAGACATCGAAGGTAACAAATAAAATGATAAATAAAATAGGGAAACGTGCATTTGCCATCGTTTTTTCAGTTTCGGTACTTAGTTTAGGTGCCTGTTCGTCAGCACCTGACCAAGAAGACATTCAACGTGTACCAAATAGATCAGCACAAGCTTTATACGAAGATGCAAAAGAAACACTAGATTCAGGCTTATATGCCCGTGCAATTGAGCTTTTATCAGCGATTGATTCGCGCTACCCATTTGGGCCATTTTCAAAACAAGTGCAAATGGATTTAGTGTATGCTCATTACCAGTCGGGTAACACTGAACAAGCATTAGCAACCATTGACCGTTTTATCCGTTTGAATCCAAATCATAAAGATCTAGATTACATGTATTACATGCGTGGTTTGGTAAATATTAAAGCAGACAAAAACGCGTTCCAAGAATACTTTGGTATTGATAGAGCAGACAGGGATGCGAACAGAACCCGCGTTGCTTTTACTGATTTATCAACGCTTGTAAAACGTTTTCCACAAAGCGGTTACGCACCTGAAGCAAAACGTCGTTTAGTATGGTTATTAAACCGTATGGCACGATACGAGCTAAAAGTAGCTACATACTACTATGAGCGCGAAGCGTACTTAGCAGCTGCTAACCGTGGTAAATTTGTAGTTGAACACTACTCGCAAAGTAGTTATTTAAATGCAGCCCTTGATATGATGCAAAAAAGCTATGAAAAATTAGGTTTAACCGAATTAAGTCAAAACGCTAAAAAAGCACAAGCGCTGAATAAAAGAACACAGTAAATACAAAAAAGGCGCTTTAAAGCGCCTTTTTACTGACTAAGCTATTTAAGCTTAAATTAGATTGCGTCTTCATCTTCCTCAGCGGTACGAATACGAACTACACGCTCAACCTCAGTGACAAATATTTTACCGTCACCAATTTTTCCGGTTTGTGCAGTTTTAACAATAACTTCAATCGCGCGATCAACACTTTCGTCAGCAAGTACTATATCAAGCTTCACTTTTGGTAGAAAATCAACCATATATTCAGCACCACGATAAAGTTCAGTGTGCCCTTTTTGACGACCAAAGCCTTTTACTTCACTCACGGTCATGCCGTTAATGCCTACCTCTGACAGCGCCTCGCGTACATCATCAAGTTTAAACGGTTTTATAATTGCTTCTATTTTTTTCATATTAATTACTTTTTAAAGCCTTAGATGCCACGATTTTAGACAATCATAAGGTTCATAGCAAACAAAGCAATTGAATTACGGTGATAAATTAATCAGCCATGATATAATTTTGGCCATATAAGAATCGTAATATAAAAATTAGCTGTAAATGAGATCGTTATGAAGATTAAACAATCAGGATTCACACTTTTAGAATTAATGGTAACCGTCGCAATTGTTGGCATTATAGCATCTATCGCTTTTTGGAATAGTAGCGACATGTTAGAAGAAAACCGTGCTGAAAACTTTTTACTTGAGCTGAAAAGAAACATTAGCTACGCGCGTTCTCAAGCTGCAAGCACCGATGAAATAGTTGTAATATGTGCAGCGCAACATGGTGAAGTAAAAAACCAAAACGATAATATGCAATGCCGAAACCGATGGGATAGGAATAAAATTATTATTGTTTTTATCGACTCTGATAACAGTGGCCACTACAACAAATCTACCGACTCATTATTACGCGTTATGGAAAAAATTAGCCTAGAAGATAAAGTTAAATTTACAGGTAACTCAAGGCGGCTACGGTTTAATACCAGTGGCCGAATTACAACAAACCCAGGAGAGTTTGTTTTTTGTCCTAACAACGGCACAGATAACAATAAAGCCCTCAGTGTTTCTCAATCTGGTACGGCGTTTTATTTAGGTGATAGTGCAAAAACTTGCGGTTAAAAAACAACCAATTTAGCTTGTCATATTTTTTTCATTTACTAAACTAAATTAAAAGATAATTAATTTAGGACTTCAGGGATGAGGTTATCAATATCGAAATGTAAAGGGATCACGCTTCTTGAACTAATGCTTACACTCGCTGTTGTAAGCATTATCAGTCAAATCTCTATGTGGTACTACCCAGATTTTCTAGCCAAAAACCGGCTAGAGAACCACGTTAACCTTCTGCACCGAACTATCAATTATGGTCGACTTTACGCAATAGAAAATAGCACTTACGTTACTCTTTGCTCGTTAAACGAAGGCGAATGTTCAAAAGATGAATGGGATGGTCAAATGTCTTTGTTTATCGATCTAGATAAATCAACAACATTAGATGACGATGAATTGTTACTTAGTACCTTTGAAAGAATAAATGAGGCTGATGCGCTTGAATACCCTCGCACTGCAATTACGTTTCGCCCTGATGGCTCATTAAACGGTTTTCAAAATGGGACGTTTATTTACTGCCCAAATGAAAAAGCCAACCTCGAAGGGTTGGCTTTGTCAGTGAGTCAAACTGGCAGAATAAGAATTAAATCAACCGATAAGTGTCAAAAAAATTAAACTCAACGGCCCCAGCAATAGTCAATATCTGAGTTACCTTTAGCGCCTTTAGCACCCTTTAGACCTGTATCGGTAATAGATAACTCCTTGCAGTCGTTATCACCCTTTACTGCACCTGCTATTGGCTTTGCTTTTATTGTAAATGCATTGCCATCAACGACATCAATGGATAATTCAAAATGTCCATTTTCGGTTTTATCTTGAAGTCCTAAGTCTGCAAATGTTTCTGTATATTCACGGTTATCAACAAAAAACTGCTCTTGCTTATTAGCTGTATCTAAAAGTGCTGCAGCAGCTTCTGCTCTTGATGCCCGCTTTACATATTCAGTGTAATTGGGCACTGCCACAGCCGCTATAATGCCAACAATAGCCACCGCTATCATCAGCTCAATCAAGGTAAATCCACGTTGCTTATTCATTTTTAGTCCTTAGTTTCCAACTTCATCGTTTTCTTCACGCTTATAGATATACGTCTGTTGCGTTCTAAATCCAAAGCCTAATGCGTTATCAGGGTTCACAAGCTGTACTTTACCATCAACCACATTTAAACCAGGACCTGTGATCTCCACCGGCTTCATTGGATTTTGTGCATTTTCCCCTTTTATACCCGGTCCAATAAGATAAAATTGGCTTTCTTGTGTTACAGATAATGTTGGGTTGTCATCGCACTTACCATCACCATTACCATCCGCACATGAAGGACCTTCTCCAAAGTAAAGTTGTGGTGTATCTGGTACATCGTAACTGGTTGAAAATTTTAGGTCGTCATACACTTTTGTACCGTAATGCAGGTGGAAAGCATACAATGAGCCTCCCCCGCCACTAAGCGAACATTGGTTTTCTGTTGATGTTTCTGACGCCGGAGTAAAGCTAGTAAAGTACGCAACACCACCCACTACCGTTGAAGCGGCAAGTGACTTCTCACCTGTGCCTAACTCATAACGCCAGCCATTGAATTTTGCTAAATCTATTTCTAGGTCTACAAAATCGTCCACATCATCAAGTGCATTACCAAACGGATCTGAATTCATCAGCATTAAATCATCTGGTTTAATTGTATCTGGTGCGTTAGTTTTAAACGTTTGTGTAACTGTGTTTTCATCTCTTATCATAAAGAGTTGGTCTTGCTCGTTTGTACCAGTTGGTTTAGAGCGGTTACCACTGCCTATAACTATTGCATCATACGGTGTATCCAAACGTGTAATCACTTTTTTACCATTAATCGTCGTTTCTGAAACTTTACTGTAAATAGTACGCGCAACAAGTGGCTTGTAAAAAAAGCGTCTGTCTTCTGTTGCTTTGTTACTGCCAAGTTCTGCCAGTTTAAAATGGCTAAAATCATTGGTGTTTGTGCCGGGCATATCTATACGCCACACATCACCGCCTGTATCGGCTGCGTATATTCTGTCTATGTAGCCGTCATAGTCAGAATCTAACGTGGTAATATTTGCAGCAATACTGTGCTTGCCCTTAAACCCATTAATGTTAGGCGTTAATGCCCACACTCGTTTACCTGTTTCAGCCTCAACAATATATATACCTCGGCCAATACTATCATTACTTCGAATAGCTTCATCTTTATTTGTATCGTAGCCAGCTCCAAATACAAGTAATGGTTTATCACCAAATGCTTTGATATAAGCTATTTGTGGCTTAGACCATGTTTGCCCCAGCTCTTGAAATTGACCTTTACCGCCTTCAATTGGGTTATCCCACAGTTTTTTAGGCTCATCAGGGTTAGTAATATCAAGCGCATAATAGTTTTCTCCACCGCGGCGCATACCTGCAAACGCCCACACTTTGTCGTCCCCACTGGCATCAATAATGCCATCATTTAATCCATCGCTGTTTAGGTTTTTATTACTAAAATAAACACTAATGGGTCCATCCATACCGTAAACTTTTGTATCGGCTTGGTTATTCCTAAGCGGCTCAATAATGTCGTATAAGGCTGAAGGAATAAATGCCCAGCTTTCACTCACACTGGTATCAGAATCTTTAAACATATGTAAAAAGCCTGCATTAGTGCCAATTAAAACCCTAATATCATCGTTACCATAATCGATAGCTACGGGCTTAGAATGTAAAGGGTCGCCAAATATATCATTTCGCTGATCAACGCGAGATCCATCGCCATCTTCATCGTCTACGTCAATACCCATTGCCCATTTAATATCATTACTCGATAAACTAATTGGGTTATCGTCAACCAAATCAAGAATGTCTGTTACAGTACTTGTATTAAACGTAATAACTTGTCCTTGATTCTCTGTGTATAAGTTACGGCTGTCTGAATCAAGATTAGTTAAATGAAGATTTACTCCACCTTGGGCCACCAAATTACCATCAGCAGCTTCACCGCTAGGTAACCAAAACGTTTTGGCACTTTCGTCAATAAGTCCATTTTCATCAAGAGCTTGGTTACCTGTTGAGTCAACAATTTGACTGCCTGATACTTTTAACTTTTTTAGGTTACCGCGCCAACGGGCACCGGTTTCAGGGTAAAACATAGCAAAATATATTGCGTCGCGGCTTCGGGTTTGATCCACGTTATTACTTGCCACAGAAGGCGATGAAAAGCTGTCGTTTACCTCTCTAATACGAGAAATTGTATTTTTGAGTGCTTCAGATAACGCCTCAGATGTCCGAGCTTCTAAGTACTGGCCGCCACCAACAGAAGCCGCTCCCTCTAGTAATTTAATACCGTCTTCACTCATACCTGTACCAAAACCAATGGTATATACCCTGCCAGTGTCTAATACATCTCTTGTGTCTGTATATAGATCTACTTTTGTGTCATTGGTACCATGAATAATTTTAGATAAAGCCACTAAATAGCTATTTGAATAGTCACCATCAACAAAAGGGATTGAGTCGTCAAATATATCATTGTGCACATTTTTTATTTGATTATCACGGCCACTATCATTCGTAGGGTCGCCATCTGTCATTAATATTAAATTTATTGAATTGTCACATCTCAAAGGGTCGCCTGAATTTTTTTTAAAAGGCGACTTATAGTTCCCGCTTGCATCTGCGCTTTTATCCCGATTGTTTATACCATTTGCAAAATCGAGGCTTGAACCTGTTATATAACGGTAGGCTTCCCAGAGAGTCTCTGTTATTGGCGTTGAACCGCTAGCTGGTAAGTCATCGATTTCGTTTAATATATTTGATTTACTAGCGCCAGATCTTGCAAGTACATAACCTCCAGAGTTTCCGTTAAAACGCATTAAACCAAAATCAATATCATCGTTATCATTGACTAGTTGTTTAATAGCATTTTTAGCCACTAAAAGTCTGCTATCTTCACAAATAGCTTGGGCGTACCCGTTAACTGATTTATAACACTGCTGCGTATAGTTAAAATAAGTCTGACTTTTAAAACAATCTGATTGATAAAATTGCCCATTTTGATAGCGACGATAGCACTGCCCACCATCAGTAACATCCCAAGCCATACTACCGGACGTATCAAATATCATTAATACTCTTGGGTTTTCATCTGTTTCAACATTATAGTTTACATATAACTCAATGTCTTCTGCACTTGCTGTTGCACTGACTGCTAAGCCAAGTAATGCCGCTAGCACTTTGTTTAATTTAAAATTCATCTTAAATTCCCTTACTCATACTAGCCATTTCTTGTGCTACACCTGTCACAATTGTGAGTGAATGCTTTGCTTTAGATCCATATTCAACGGTAGTAGCAACTTGTACCATGTTGCACGATATACCCGCTGTGAAGTTAAAGCGCCTTGGGCATTCTAAATCAAGTACACCTTGATTTAAGTTAATCATTTTACTTTGCATATCGCCGTGCGTTGCAATCGTCATACCTTCACCGTTGTCTCCAGAATGGTGTGAGACTTCATCGGGTGTTAAAAAAAACTGGTTTGCAGCCCCTTTGTTAGCCTCATCAGAAATCATTCTTTGCACTTCACCAATAAGTTCGTTTTCAGCGACTTCTCGCTCTTGCGCTGCATTTGTAATTTTAACGTCAATACTGCTGCTACTCATCAGTGTTACAGCAATACCAGTGACGGCTATTACCATAATTAATGCAGTAATAAGCACAACACCTTGTTGTTTTGTAGGTGAGCTTTTTAAATACGCCATAAGTTTGATCCAACGTTGTTTAATCGAATTGTGGTAGTAAATACGGTGCGTCTGTAACTGTCATTAAATGTTAACTGACGCTTATTATCGTCTTCGCCCAAGGTATATGTTTGATTCTTTAATTTAAGGCCCGGGTCTTCTTGTAAAGCTCTTATTAATAAGAATACTTGAACGGTTAAAATACCCTTTCGGTCTTCCCAGTCTGAATGTTCCATATCGCTGATACTTTTATAGGTATCAATGCGGCTGTCACTGTTTGTGTCGAGGCCAAAAACAAAGCGCATATTTTCTACGCCTTCCATTATTGTCTCTGTAGAAATATTAGCCCCCACCAAGCGTTTTCTCATCAGTGCAGGAACAGTAATATTTTTATTATTAACCTTGTACGTTTGCTCAGAAATGTAATAAACGTGGTGGCTATAAGGCCAAACAGTTGCATTAATATTTAGCGCACCAGCATTGACTACGCCGCGAACAAATTGCGCCTTTTCTTGCTCTGCAATAAAATAGTTTTGACCTGCTTGGGTTTCGTTTCCTGCAGCTCCTACTGTTAAGCGGTTACCTTGTAAAAATTTAAGCTGCAAAATATCTGTACTTTTAACAGGGTTACTCACGCAATTTAGTTCTTTAGACTCTTCAGCAACCTTTGCATAAATGGTTCTAAAGTTAGTGGTAGATGCTAAATCAGGAAAACTCCCATTATTAGCCCCTTCAAAGCAATCTGGTGCAGGGGTTGTTGCTGAAGCCCTTGTGGTGTTACCTGCGACAAATGAGTCATCGTAGTATGTGCCCCAAAACCCAATTTGTTCTATATCACGCTGCATAATATTAATAGCAAGGCGCGCAGACTCTTGGATCTCGCCGATGGTCATGGTGTCTTTTGTGGTTACTTTCATGCCAATGTAGGTGAACATAACGCCGCCAAGTACTAAACCACCTATAAAAAGCGAGATCATCATTTCTACAAGGGTAAAACCTTTTTGCCTAATGCTCATGCTTAACTCCTAAGGTAAATGTAACTAGTTAAAACCACTAAACGGCGCTTTTTGTCTGATTCGCCACACTCAATTGCGGCTGTTGCATCATTGGCTGTAAATTCTTGTCTGCCTTGCCATGAAATAATCACTTCTAAATTAAATGCTTTACCACCTGAGCCACCAACTGCTGTTGGCCTAATACACACAGTTGCGTCATCTAAGGCGCCTGTATTTTCTCGCGCTCTAATCGCGCGTTTCCATTGTTCTAAATCTAAAGCTGCAACTTGCGCTGCACTGCAGCTTGCTGTGAAGCAAGTTTGAGACGTTGTTGTAGAGGTTTCACTATTAAATGTTTTAGCGTAAAGCCCAACTAATTGCGGTGTATCATTTGCACGAATACGTTGAATAATATCGTTTCCTAGCGCAACAGCAGCAGCTCGCTGCATAGAATCAAAACTTGCCTGCTTAGCTTTAGCTTGCAAAGCCACGGCCCCTAATAAGCCAAAACTTAAAATTATAAATGCAATAAGTACTTCAATTAGTGTGAAGCCTTTTTGAAATTTTGTTTGAGACGATTGCATACCAAAACCAAATAAAAAATTGTCTGATTGTAAGTTTATGGCATTAAAATTTAGATTCAATACTTACTAGGATAAGCGGTAGGATTTGTTGATAAACGGTTAACAGCTAGGCATTTAATATATCTTTAACTGCTTTTAGTTCCCGTCGGCTTACAGCTAAGTGCTCTTTGCAACCAACAAGTTCTATTGTATGTACCCCTGTATTTTGTGTTTTCAAACATAGCAGCTTACTTTTGTTTACTAAGGTATTTCTATGAATTCGTAACAACTGGGCGGGGTAAAGTAGCTCTAACTGTTTTAAGCTCTGCTCTATAAAGGCTTCTCCACCTTCAAAAACCATGTTTGTGTATTTTTGCTGCGCGATAAAATAAAGAATGCTGTCAAGCTCTACACTTTTTATAACCCCTGCCACCTGGTAACTAATTTTAGCTGATTGCTGTTTTTGCACATGCGCTTTATTTAAACGCCCTAGCTGATCTAGCACTTTACTTAAAGATTGGTCGGTAACAGGTTTAACTAGATATCCCGCAGCACTTAATTGCAGGGCATCTAATGCATGCTCTGGGTGAGCCGTAACAAACACAATAGCGGGTGGTAAAGGCATTCTGTTTAGCTTATGCGCTACCTCTAAGCCATTCATTCCTGGCATATCGACATCTAAAAAAATTAAATCAGGGTTATACTTTTTAGCAAGCTCTAACGCTTCACTCCCATTCGCTGCCTCTGCTTTTATCACTATGCTTTTGTCAATTGCTAAAAGCCGCTTTAATCGCGTCCTAGCTAATGGTTCATCATCAACAATCAGTACATTCATACGCTATTCTCAATATATTTAGGAATAACGACTTTCACCCTGTATACGCCATCTCTATTAGTAATAGTAAGCTGCGCTTTATTTTTATAATAAATATTTAAACGCTGGCGAATATTATCAAGTGCCATTCCATTGTTAGGCCTAGTCTGCTCCTTTGTGGCTATAATTGGGTTTGAAACAATCATTGTTATATAGCCGGTGGTGATATGCAGCTCTACATTTATAGTCGCGCCGTCTTCACTTGTTTCAACACCGTGGCATACTGCGTTTTCAATTAATGGCTGAAGTGTTAAACACGGTATATTTAATGCTAGTAAATCTGAGGGAATGTGCCAATTAACTTTTAATCGCTCACCAAAGCGCCAAGTTTCTAAGGCAATATATTGCTTACTCAGTGTTACCTCATCGTTTAACTGCACGCTTTGCCCTGAACGCATTGCCGCTTGTGACAATGCAGCTAATGCTAAAATAGCTTGCTCTGCAGCCGCGGCATCGTGATGCGTTAATTCTGCGGCTGTATTTAAGCTGTTGTATAAAAAATGTGGACGAATTCGTGCTTGCAAAGCGTCTAACTCAGCACGGGAAAGTGCCTTAGTTTGTAGCTCTTTTTCAGCATATATAAGCAAAAACTGTACAAATAAAGCAACCAAAAATGCAACAATAATAGTATTTTGAATAACAAAATAAATAAGGTGCTCAGTTGTATTTATATCAAACGCAAAGCGCGAAAATAAAACACTGAATAGGCTGGTAAATAAATAAAAAGGAAACAAAAAAAGTGAAAGCTGTAGAGCACGTGTACGCTTTTGTAAAAAGTGCCGAGCTATATATAACGAGGAAGTACTTGATAAAACAATTAAATGTAAAAATAGGCTAATTATTCCGAGCCTAAGCCATATATCACCCTGAGCGTGCGGAGCAAATGCTAAAACAACCGCAATAACTTGAGTAACAACAAGCGAAGCAAGTACACCTCGCTCATTAAAAAGAGCTGAAAAAAGCAATACATCCGATTGAGGCGTTTTGCTCATCACAGCTCTCCTTGTAATCTAAATAATTAATTTATATAGATTAACGCAGCTCCACAGGAACAGCAAATACGATATTCTCTTCTTCACCTGGGTTTTCTACAACTTGTGTGCCACCCAACTCTTTTAAACGACTTATTACCTGCTGAACAAGCACTTCAGGTGCTGACGCACCAGCCGTAACCCCTACTGAATTAGCGCTTGAAACCCACTGCTCCTGTACATCAGTAGCATCGTCAATTAAGTAAGCGGTTGTACCCATTTTATCTGCAAGTTCGCGCAAGCGATTTGAGTTTGAGCTATTTTTCGCACCAACAACTAATAATACATCAACCTTATCAGCTAGGTCGCGAACAGCATCTTGGCGATTTTGAGTCGCGTAACAAATATCATCTTTACGCGGGCCGTCAATTGCAGGAAATTTTTCTCGTAATGCATCTATTACATCAGCAGTGTCATCAACAGAGAGCGTTGTTTGACTACAATAAAATAAGTTTTTTGCATCTTTAACATTAAGCGCAATAACATCGTCTACGGTTTCTACTAAATAAATACCGCCAGCATCATTGTCGTATTGCCCCATGGTGCCTTCAACCTCTGGGTGACCATGATGGCCAATTAAAATACATTCTATACCCTTACGGCTTGCGCGGGTTACTTCCATATGTACTTTAGTTACAAGTGGACAAGTCGCATCAAATACTTTTAACTCTCTGCGCTTGGCTTCAGAGCGTACCGCTTGAGATACACCATGCGCACTAAAAATAACAATGCTGTCGTCTGGTACTTGGTGTAATTCTTCTACAAATACTGCGCCTCGGTTTTTTAAGCCGTCAACAACATATTTGTTATGAACAACTTCATGACGTACGTAAATTGGCTTTTCAAAAATATCTAAAGCGCGCTCTACTATGCTAATTGCTCTATCAACGCCTGCGCAGAAGCCACGTGGATTAGCTAATAAAATATCCATTAGCCTTTTACCTCAATAATATCAACTTCAAATGTTAAACGCTGGCCAGATAGCGGATGGTTAAAATCAATAGTAACCGACTCACCCTGCACTTCCCGCACTAAGCCCGGAAGCTCTGTACCATCAGGTTGAGTAAACGCAATAATAGCACCTACTTTCGCAGGTGTTTCTGCGCCAAATTTACTACGATCAACATAATAAATGTTATCTGGATTTGGCTGACCAAATGCATCTTCAGGCTCTAATTCAAAGGTTTTACTTTCGCCTGCGCTTAAACCTAATAGGCACTTCTCAAAATTTGCCGTTAAGCTGCCATCGCCCATTGTTAACTTTGCAGGTTTGTTGTGCACTTTAGTTGAATCAGCGGCAGAGCCATCTTCAAGTTTTATAGAAAAATGAAAAATAACTTGCGAGTTTTCACCAATTACAGCTTGGCTCATGCTTTATGCTCCTTCGGACTCTCACCTGTAAAGGCGTCAAATAATAACAAAGCCGCGCCTACACAAATAGCACAGTCAGCAAAGTTAAATACTGGAAAATGTGAGTCTTCATAAAATACGTGAATAAAGTCAATTACATAACCGTAAGCAATACGGTCGTATAAATTACCAATAGCGCCAGCAAGCACTAACGAGTAAGCACCACATAACACTTTATTAGTTGCGGGTAATCTTTTTAGCCACCACACCAATAAGGCACTTATAGCAATTGCAATTGCGCTTAAAAACCAACGTTGCCAACCACCAGCATCACTTAAAAAACTATAAGCAGCACCATAGTTATGCACATAGGTAATACTAAAAACAGGTAGTAAATTAATAGACTCGCTATAAGCCATAGTATTTACAACAAGTGTTTTACTGGCAAAGTCTATTGCTAAAAGCAATAGACTCAACCATAACCACACTAAACCACTTTTTTGGGCTAGTTTGCTCACTAAAAACATCCCCTAAGCGAATTGACGCTTTTCGCCTTCGCCATCAACATTACTAACACAACGACCGCAAATTTCTGGGTGAGCAGGCTCAATGCCTACATCGTCGCTGTAATGCCAACAACGTTCACATTTGGCGGCATCTGTTGCTGCAACACTAATGTACAAACCTTCAATTTCTGTTTCTTGCGTATCTGCAGGCTGGCTATCAACATGCGCTACATTAACAGCTGACGTTAGCAGTACAAAACGCAACTCATCACCCAATGCTGTTAATTTGTTTGCCAGCTCTTCGCCCGCAAATAAATTAACTGTAGCTTGAAGAGCCGCACCAATAACTTCTTCTTTACGTGCCGCTTCTAATAAACGGTTCACTTCGTCACGTACGTTTAAAATTGCTTGCCAGTCATCATTACTAAACTGGGTATTTGTTGGTGCTTGTAAACCTTCATACCATACTGATGTAAATACGTAATCGCTACGTTCTCCAGGTAAAGCTTCCCAAATTTCTTGTGCTGTAAAGCTCATAATTGGTGCCATCCAACGCGTCATTGCTTCAGCAATGTGGTAAAGCGCAGTTTGACAAGAACGTCGTGCATGGCTGTCGCTCTTAGCTGTGTACTGACGGTCTTTAATTACATCTAAGTAGAACGAACCAAGCTCACCCGTACAGAAGTTCATTAGCTTTTGCGTAACTAATAGCATTTGGTAGCTATCGTAAGCGGCTAAAATTTCGTCCTGAAGCTGTGCAGCACGGCCAACAATCCACTTATCAAGCTCAACCATATCGTCAACAGCAACCTGATCTGTTTTAGGATCAAAACCATTTAAGTTAGCTAATAAGTAACGGCTCGTATTACGAATACGGCGGTAGCGATCTGCAGAGCGTTTAAATATTTCATCCGATACAGTCATTTCAGCCGTGTAGTCGGTAGACGCGACCCATAAACGTAAAATGTCAGCACCCAACTTATTCATAACGTTTTGCGGAGAAATAACGTTACCCAATGACTTAGACATTTTTCTGCCGTTTTCATCAACGGTAAAGCCATGCGTAAGCACTTGTTTATAAGGGGCATGACCATTAATTGCAACCGATGTCATCATCGATGACATAAACCAACCACGGTGTTGATCCGACCCTTCCAGATATAAATCTGCTGGACCTACTAATTCTTCACGAGCATCAACAACACACGCATGCGACACGCCTGAGTCAAACCATACATCGAGTGTATCTTGCACTTTCATGTATTGTTTAGCGTCTTCTTCGCCTAATAGTGTTTCTGGCTCTAAGTCATACCATGCCTGTATACCTGATTTTTCTACTAATGCGGCAGCTTGCTCAATAAGCGCTTGGGTATTTGGGTGTAATGCACCGGTGTCTTTGTCAACAAATAAAGCAATGGGTACACCCCAAGTACGTTGGCGAGAAATACACCAATCTGGGCGACCTTCGACCATGTTTGCAATACGGCTTTCACCCCACTCTGGTAACCACTGCGTATTTTTAATTTCAGCAAGTGAATCTTTACGTAAGTTAGCCTGATCCATGCTAACAAACCATTGTGGCGTAGCACGGAAAATAATAGGCGTTTTGTGGCGCCAACAATGTGGGTAACTATGAGTAAGCGCATGGTGATGCACTAAAGCGCCACGCTCTTTTAATACTTCAATTACGCTCGCGTTTGCTTTAAATACGTGCTGGCCTGCAAATAATTCTGTATCAGGCAAGTACACACCGTTAGCGCCAACTGGGTTAGCAACTTCTAGGTTATAGTTTAAGCCTGCCACGAAATCTTCTTGACCATGTCCTGGCGCTGTATGCACCACGCCAGTACCTGAGTCCGTAGTTACATGCTCTGCAACAATTACCGGTACATTAAAGTCATAAAAAGGATGCGCTACTTGCAAGTTTTCAAGTGCAGCACCTTTTACGTAACCTAAAACATGGTAATGATTAAAACCAAAACGATCCATAGCATCTTTTACAAGCTCTGAACCTAAAATTAAACGCTGCTCAGCGCCTTCATCTTCAACTTGTACTAATGCATATTCTAACTCAGCATGCACGGCTACTGCACGGTTTGCTGGAAGCGTCCATGGTGTTGTAGTCCATATTACAGTACCTACACTACCTTTACCTTTATGCCCTTGTGCCATATCAAATGCATTAACTACGGCGTCCTGGTCAGCAAAAATAAAACGCACATCAATGGCTGGCGACTGTTTATCTTGATACTCAACTTCAGCCTCAGCTAATGCAGAGCCACAATCAGTACACCAGTGCACAGGCTTTGCACCTTTGTGTAGGTGACCATTTTTAATAATACGACCAAGTACACGAATTGCATTCGCTTCAAAATCAAAATTCATTGTTAGGTATGGCTTGTCCCAATCGGCAAACACACCTAAACGTTTAAAGTCTACTTTTTGACCTTCAACTTGCTTTTTAGCATAAGCGCGGCATTTTTCGCGAAACTCGCTCGCAGTTACTTTAACGCCAGGCTTACCTACTTTTTTCTCAACCATTAGCTCGATTGGTAAACCGTGACAGTCCCAACCTGGAATATATGGTGAGTCGAAATCTGATAACGTTTTAGACTTTACAATAATGTCTTTTAAAATTTTATTTACTGAGTGACCTAAGTGAATGTCGCCATTCGCATATGGAGGACCGTCATGCAAAATAAAGGTTTTTTTGCCCTTTTTAGCGCTGCGGATTTGACCGTATAGGTCGTCTTCATACCATGCTTTTAGCATTTTTGGTTCACGTTGTGCCAAATTGCCACGCATTGGAAACGGTGTTTCCGGTAAGTTCAAAGTATGTTTATAGTCGCTCATTTATCCTACATTCCGTCTCTATCGGCTACCTGATTTAAACCAAAACACTGTTTAGCGGCGGCAACGTCTGTTGCTATTTGCGCCGTTAATTGTGTTAATGTCTCGAATTTTTTCTCATCGCGGAGTTTTTGTATTAACTCAACGTGCATAAATTGTCCGTAAATGTCTTGTGCAAAGTCAAAAAGATGAACTTCCAGAAGTGCACGTGTCCCATTAAATGTGGGTTTATTGCCTATATTAGCAACCCCAAAAACCTGTTTCCCTGCAATAGTCGCTTGCACAGCAAATACCCCATTCACGGGGCAAACTTGGCGCTTTAGCGCTATATTTGCAGTTCTAAAGCCAAGTTCACGGCCTCGTTTCCAACCGTGTATAACACGCCCAGAAATCGCATAATTATGACCAAGCATCACTTTTGCATCGGCTAAGTTGCCACATGCCAATGCCTCACGTATTAACGTGCTACTTACTCTAGCATTTAACTGATGAAAACTCGCAGTGCTTTGTACATCCATGCCTGCTTGTTTACCCATATTCACAAGTAAATTAAAATTACCTTTACGTTGTTGGCCAAATCTAAAGTCGTCACCCACCGTTAACGCTTTAACACCGAGTTTTTTTATTAGTATTTCGTTTACAAACTGTTCTGCATGCATATTTGCAAACCGCTGGTTAAAGCTAATACAAATTACACGTTCAATGCCTAAATCACTTAATAAACGTAACTTGTCGCGTAAGCGAGTTAACCTTGCTGGGGCATTATTTTTTTGCAAAAAACTCTTGAGGTTGAGGCTCAAACAACAACACCGTACTGGGTAAATTGTGTGCTTTTGCGTCGGCTAACAAGCCTTTTAGTACTTGCGCATGACCTAAGTGAACGCCGTCAAAATTACCAATAGTTAACACACACCCAAAATGGTGTGGGCGAATATTGTGTATACCTCTAATTAACTCCATGCCACCTAAAGCCTTTTTTCAGCAAGTATTATCACGACTTATATCAAGGAAAAGCCACAAGGCTGCCGATTATAATCTTTTTTTTAGTTTGATTCAGTAATTGCTACACTTTTTATCGTATTTAGTCTTACACCCATTAAAAAGAGCATTGCAAAGTAGCTAACTCCTGCTAATACAACAAGGGCAATTAATAATATAACTTGCTGTGCGAAAGCCCATGATGCCCAGAAATAGTAACTACTTACATACCATGTAACACACCCCATGACTATACTTGCAACAATACACTTGATAGTGAAACGCAAACTCATAGAAGAAAACTGATAAACATTTTCTTTTTTCAGCTGCCTATAAAGTAAAAATGCATTACAACTGGCTGACATTGATGTAGCGAGTGCTAACCCTAAGTAACCTATAAAAGGGGCTAACATAATATTAAATACCATATTTAGCACAAGGGTTATAATACCAATGCGTACGGGCGTTTTAGTATCTTGACGTGAATAAAACCCAGGCGCGAGCACTTTAATCAACATAAAACTAACTAACCCTACAGAGTAAGCTACAACACCTAAACTTACCGCTTTTACATGATCAACACTGTCCTCTTTAAAGGCACCATGATCAAATAACACCGTAATTATAAGTGGGCTTATTATCATTAAGCCAACCATTGCTGGTATACCTAAAAATATTACAAAGCGAACTCCCCAATCTAACGTATGCTGAAAATCGCTCAATTTTTTACCGCTGTGCAATTTAGAGAGTGCGGGTAAAATGACAGTGGCTATACCAATCCCAAATAAACCAAGCGGAAACTCTATTAGCCTGTCTGAGTAATAAAGCCATGCTATAGAACCTGTCATCAGTAACGAGGCAATCATAGTATCTAGTAATAAATTAATTTGGCTTATCGATACGCCAAACAATGCAGGCAGCATAAGCTTACGCACTTTTTTGACGTTTTCGTCATGCCAAGCCCAACGCGGGCGAGCCAACATTTTAGCGCGGAATAAAAAAGGTAATTGAAATAACAACTGAACAATGCCACCGACAAATACACCTATAGCGAGGGCATATGCACCAACACTAAACTTATCATGTAAAAAAATTGCACAGGTGATTATTGATATATTGAGTAACACAGGGGTAAATGCCGCAACGGCAAAACGGTTGTAAACATTCATTACCGCACCGCTCAGCGCGACTAAACTTACAAACAACAAATACGGAAAGGTAAATTTTAATAACGAACTGGCCAGCTCAAACTTTTCTGCATTGGGGCCGCCTTGCCACCAATCAATAAACCAGCCGGTACCAAATAAAGCGGCGATAACCGGCGAAGCCACTACACCAAAAATAGTGACTAACAATAAAATAGTGCCCAGCGTACCTGCAGCTTGGGCAACAAAGAGCCTAACTTTATCATCACCTTGTTGCTCTTTTATTTCACTTAAAACGGGTACGAATGCCTGTGCGAAAGCGCCTTCTGCAAATAAGCGACGTAAAAAGTTAGGAATTCGGTTAGCAAATAAAAATACATCAGCCGCAGCACTTGCGCCGAGTAAATTGGCAACAACTGCATCTCTTACGAGCCCTAAAATACGCGAGATCATAGTCATACAACTAACAATCATACCGGAGCGAAATAAACCTTTTGACACCTTAAACCTACTTAAAAATCCCTAAGATACGCGATTATGCCACAGTCTTTTTTATAAATCGCTTTAAAGCACTAGGCTGGGGGTCTGTGCTTTGTTACAATAGCGTCATTAACTGCTAAAGCGGCAAATTAATGTTCGTTATAAGGAGCAGTTTTTCTTGAATAGTTAAATTTAATTGACATTCATGATAGAAACAGGCATATTCCACGGCCTTTAATTTAAGCTTTATTTTAAGATTGTTAGGAGCAAACCTTGGCTAACATCAAGTCTGCAAAAAAACGCGCTATCACTAGCGAAAAGAACCGTCAGCACAACGCAAGCCGTCGCTCAATGATGCGCACTTACTTCAAAAAAGTAGTTGTTGCTATTGAAGCTGGCGATAAAGAAGCTGCACAGCAAGCTTTTTCTGTTGCTACACCTATCCTAGACCGTTACGCAACTAAGGGTCTAATCCACAAAAACAAAGCAGCTCGTCATAAGAGCCGTTTAGCAGCTAAGATCAAAGCGCTATAATTTGTTTTGTTAGAATATAAAAACCGGACTTTTGCCGGTTTTTTTACTTAAAAGTTTTTGGACTACATAATTTCTAAATCTGGATAAAACTTTTTAAGCATGGCTGCTATTTTTTTAGGTGTAAACGGTTTTACGATAAACCCTTTAGCGCCTTTATCTATGGCATCTTTTACATTTTCAACAGCTGAATGCGCAGACACCATAATTACATTAGTTTCTGGACTCATCACGTTGATTTGTGCAATTAATTCTTTTCCGTCTCCATCCGGTAACTCAATATCCAAAAAAATCATACTGTATTTTGCTGCTTGGCATTCACTAATACACTGTGAGGCAGTAGATGCTTCCTTTACATTGTCTATCCCTAGATGCATGAGCGTTTGGCTCAAAAAACTACGCACCGTGCTAACGTCATCCACTATTAAAATTGATAGCTGCGTGTCCATCTTCATTCCTCATAGGCTATAAGCTAACTTTACGTTATTATAATAATTAGCTTAGTATATAAATTTACTATTTGAATTATAAAGACCTATGTAAAAAAGGCCAGATCTGCTTTATGTCAAAAACACCAAAAAAACAATCCTTGCTAGGTAAAACACCGGCAAGAAAAAATACAACACAAAAAAATAAAACTCGGGCAACTTCTCAAAGGCAGGCACAAACTAAACAACACACTATTGATACAGAGTTAAATAGCCAAAACCCTAAACCTAAAAAAGGGCTGTTAATAACGCTCGCTATTATTGCAGTTATCATTATAGCTTTTCCAAAACCAACTTTACTCACCTATAAAAAATTAGGGATGGTTAGCAAAAGTATTTATTGGCCTGGTGTATTTGGATACGGTGCAACGCTTGTTGACTCGCATTTACATCCTAAGTTTGACGATAAGCGTAAATCTCTCTATTTATGTAGTGATTTACAGAATCCTCAGAGCTGCCAAAAGTATCAAGTTATTGCTGACGACGGTCTCATTTCAGCGATTAAAAGCTACTTTTAGCATTAATAAAACTAATCTGAAAAATGTAAAATTACTTGGTTGAAAGGTGCGCAAAAGATCACCATAATGGCGCTCCTTTTTTCAACAACTGAACTATTGAAACGACCATGCTAAATGAGCTAGATTGGCTTTTAAACACGATACTACTTGCACTAGGTTTAGGTGCATTCTTTATTAACCACATAACATTACTGCGCGTAGCCGCCATAAGTGCATGTGGCCTGTTATTTTTATCATTTAGCTTAGATCTTATGTCGTCGAGTGTTATTTCAAATATGAGTTTAGTATTGATCAATACATTTTATCTGTTTAAGGTTTATACATTTGGGCAACTTAATGTAACTCAGAGCTAACAATTTCCCCTAGAATATTTTATAGCCCAGCATTGCTGGGCTTTTTTATTGTATAAATCAAAATGGTTGGGTAATTAGGTGAACTAAGATAATATTGACCTCGTACTACATTATTTTGAGATTTCGGTATGTCCTTATCTGATTTTGATTTGTTTTTATCTTCTATGGAAGATGTGACCCCTATTAGCAGTGATACTATTAAACCGTTATCAAGCAGCCCTCATTCTTCACTTGCGCAACAACAAAAGCGACAAGCGGCCGAAAATACTCTATCAACAGATGAAAAATACTTAAGCACAGAGTCTGTAGAGCTTGTTGAACCATTTGCTATATTAAGCTTTAAAAAAGACGGAGTACAAGGCCCTGTATTTAAAAACTTACGTTTAGCAAAGTATCAAGTTGATGCGACCTTAGACCTTCATGGCCAGCTACTTAAAAATTGCACGCAATACGCTCTTTAATTTTATTAATGACTGTCAGCAGCAAAATGTTCGCGTGGTGCTTATTAGGCATGGTGTAGGAATTAAAAATAAAACTAAACCAGGAATACTAAAAAGTTTTGTAAATAAATGGCTACCTGAATTACCGGCGGTTTTGGCATATCATACTGCACAGAGGCATCATGGAGGGAGTGGTGCGACTTATGTTTTACTCAAAAAAAGTGCCGATAAAAAACACGAAAATAGAGAAATCCACAGCAAGCGCTAAACTTGCTGTGGTGCCATTCTATAAAATAGTTGGCTGATTAAACCAAGCAGATACGCCTAATATTATTATAGAAATTATAATTAAGCTTAATCTAGCACCACCCTGATTTGTTTTCATTTCACCCTCTTTATATTTTTATTGTTGAGAACATATACAACATTAATAAAAATTACATATGTTAACAAGCTGTTTCTTTAAATTTATCAATATCCTTTCGTTCTATCTATTCGATTATTTAAAGTAATACCTTGCTGCAAGCGTTCAACGTTTTCTGCTATTTGTGCTGCAACACTGTTTATATCTGATAATGCAGCACAATGCGGTGTAAGGGTTATTTTATCATGCTGCCAATAAGGGTGTTCTTTACTAAGGGGTTCGTGTTCAAACACGTCAATGACTGCAGCCCGAAGCGAATTCTCTTCTAAGGCTTTAAGTAAATCAGTCTCTATAACATGCTCTCCTCGTGCAACATTTATAATAACAGCATGATTAGGAAGCAAACTAATTGTACTTTTATTGATAATACCTTTTGTTTTATTGGTTAATGGCAACAGGCAGACTAGATAATCAATGTTGCTAAGCATATTTTGAAGCCCTTGTTCGCCATAAAATAAATTAACTGTATTACTGGTTTTATGTGTATGAGCCCAAGCATTTACAGTAAAGTTATTAGCAATAAGTCGTTTCGCACATGCTTTACCTAGCTCCCCAAATCCTAAAATACCTACATTGTTTTGTTGATAAGCCCTTTTGGGCTTCCATTGGTGCTGCATTTGCTTAATAAAGTATTCTTTTAATCGTAATTTTTGCGCTAAAACATGGGTAAGTACATATTCGGCCATGTCTTGTGCCAATTTTTCATCAACTATACGCACTATATCTACGTCATCACCAAGCAAATTTAAATCAATACTGTCTACACCCGCACCAAATGACGATACCGCTTTAAGGTTTGGCAACTTTGCCCACATATCATGCGGTGCTTTCCATGCTAATACAAAATCAATAGCTTCTAGATTATTGCAATCTGGCCACTGCTGTATTTTTGTAGAGGGTAATCGGGCTTGTAATTGCGCTATTAACTTTGTGTTATCTCGACCTGTAATTGCTACTAATACCGACATAGTTACTTCCAAATAAGTTTTTATAAAATCCATACTGACTAATCAACACTTCGCACCCTTTACACTTTAAAAGGTCACACAACTGCAAAATAACTGTCACACCCTTTTTTTACTCTACAGATATGGCAGTCGTGCTAAATTAAAAAGAGGCTTGTATGATCAGTGTTGATAAAGTAATTGCAGCAAACTTACCACAATTAGAAAGCTCACCAAAAGTAAAAAGCCTAGTAAAAAAGGGATTAGGCTATTTACTACATGAACAAGAGTTTGTGGCGTTTGCCGACACCTACCCTCATTTACAAGGGCAAGAATTTGTTGAACAAGTTCTCGATGAGCTTAACTTTGATACACGTTACAAGCCAAAGCAAATAGAGCATATTCCTAGCGAAGGTAAATTAATTATTGTTGCAAACCACCCTATAGGCTCTTTAGATGCGCTTGCATTAATTAAAGTGATCTCAAGCGTAAGAAAAGATTTAAAGGTTGTTGCTAACCGTATGCTTATGTCGGTGACTCCAATGCACGACTTACTTTTACCTGTAAATAACTTATCTGGCACAAGTAAAAAACAAGAGCTTTATAATATTCACCAGCATTTAAAAAATGAGGGGGTATTATTGATATTTCCCGCGGGTGAAGTATCACGGCTGAGCCCTACAGGTATCAAAGATTGTAAATGGAACAGCGGTTTTTTACGCATGGCAAAAAAAGCCAATTGCCCTATATTACCTATTTATATAAAAGCTAAAAACAGCCCATTATTTTATGGAACTTCAATAATTTACAAGCCCTTAGCAAGCTTGTTACTAGTAAAAGAAATGTTTAAACAACGCCAGAAATCGTTAGAGTTTGAAATTGGTGCGTCTATTCCTCCAGCGTCATACCTCATAGAAAATTTAAAAGATAAAGAGATTGTTAATTTAATACGAAAGCAACTGTATCTTCTAACAACTAAAAAAACCTTACCACTTAAAACACAAACTCCTATTGCTGTTCCTGAGTGTAGAAAAGAGCTTAAAAAAGCAATAGATGCGTGTCAGCTTCTGGGGGAAACACAAGATGGTATGCATATTCATTTATATCAATATACGGGTAGCTCACCTATTTTTAGAGAGCTAGGTAGGTTGAGAGAAATAGCTTTTAGAGCTGTAGGTGAAGGCAGTGGAAAACGCCGTGATATTGATAAGTACGATATGGACTATCAACACTTAGTTCTTTGGGACCCAACACAATTAGAGCTGGTAGGCGCGTATAGGCTAGCTTGCGCTAAAGAAATAATTGATAAACATGGCCGTAAAGGGCTGTATACCGACAGTTTATTTACTTATAGCACTGAAATGGGCCCCTACCTAGAGCAAGGAATTGAACTTGGTCGTAGCTTTGTTCAACCAAAATATTGGGGGCGTAAAAGCCTAGATTACCTATGGTACGGCATTGGCGCTTATGTTAAAAACTACCCACAATATCGTTATTTATTTGGCGCTGTTAGCGTGTCTAATACGTTACCTGACCCGGCAAAGGCCATGCTAGTGTATTACTATCAGCATTATTATAAAACCGATGAAGTACTTGCGACTCCAAACAATGAATTCAAACTAAGCGAACATGAACTCGCGCAGTGTGACATGATTTTTTGCAAAGACGATGTTAAAGAAGACTTTGTAGAACTAAAGCATGTACTTGCTAACATGGGTGCGCAAGTTCCCACTTTATTTAAACAATATACAGAGCTATGTAAGCCTGGTGGAGTAAAATTTTTAAGTTTTAGCGTAGATCCCGACTTTAACAATTGCATTGATGGTTTAGTATTGGTTGACTTGCAAAATGTTAAAGATAACAAAGCAAAGCGATACTTAAGCTAATTGAAGCGAGGTTACCCTCGCCACTATCTGGGTTTTATTTGAGAACTAACTCACATAACATTACCGTTCTATATAAATACGTGAAAGTAAGTCATAATAAATTGCTTCAACTTTTATTAAGTCATCAATAGATACGTGCTCATTAACCTGGTGAATTGTATGGTTTCTTAGCCCACATTCAATTACTTGAGTATGGCTGTTAGCAAAAAAACGACCGTCAGATGTGCCACCACTGGTACTTAGAACTGGGTAGTTTCCAGTTTGACTATGTATGGCTTGTTCAACACAAGTAATTAAACTCCACTCGCTCTTAGGTTGGGTATAGTAAGGTTCACATGGACGCTCCCAATTAATAGTTATGTAACGTGAAAATTCATCCAACGAATTGTTCAATATCGATTTTATTTTTTCACTGCTGTACCGATGGCTATAGCGAATATTAAATGTTATCTCGCAGTGACTAGGGACTAAATTATCGACCACATTGTCAATATTTATGCCTGTAACTTGCAGTGTTGTTTTTGAGCCTGCGTCATCTAAGTGCCACGCTTGTTCACTCAGTTTATTGACTATTTTGGCACTAATATGTGCGGCGTTAATGGTATTTTGAGGATAAGCTACATGACCTGCCCTGCCCTTTACCAGAATACGTGCTGAAAGTGCACCTCGTCGACCGTTTTTAATTGTATCGCCAACATGTGTCGAACTAGTTGGCTCGCCTACAATACATCCGTCTAAAACAACCCCATTTGAAGAAAGCTTATTGGCTATTTGCGCAGAGCCAAACTCAGCCTCGCCTTCTTCATCAGAGGTAATGAGCCAATAAAAAGTCCCTGCTTTTGATGATGTGCTATTTATTAATTTTTTTGTTGCAGTCAGCATAGCTGCCACACCTCCTTTCATATCAGCAGCACCTCTTCCGTAAATTACCCCATCAATTATTCTTCCATCAAACGGAGGGGTTAGCCAGTCACCATTATCTGCGGGAACCACATCAATGTGCCCTGAAAAAGCGACACACGGTCCCTCATTGAATTTAATATGCGCAATTAAGTTAGTGACACCACTACTCGTAAACTTTTCACAGCAAAAACCTAGCTCACATAACTGCTCAACCAGCCAATCTATTGCACCGGCTTGATTCGGCGTTACTGATTTAAATTGGATAAGCGTTTGTAATTTATTTATTAATTCGGCGTTTAACCTTTGAGATGTGACTGTTTGTTGTGAAACAACTAAAGACATTTTTTAATACCTTTATTACTAAGTAAGGCATTATTAAATAGTGAGAGTATGACTAAGAGATGTCAGCTTTTATACATTCTGATGATTATTCTTTACATAGATTGTCAATCATTGCTGTTACGAAACAGCGCCAAAATTAATCTAAATCAATAAAATACTTTTCAACGTTCAATCATTTTTGAAACTTTGATCTAGAACAGGTTTTTCATATTTGTTAAGCGTAATAATGGCGTCAATCAAAAAGTAGTTCTTGGAGAACAACATGAAAACCCAAATTAGCATTGCATTATTAACCTCTTTATTAGCACTCTCTCCAGCTGCACACGCTAACTTCAGCGTAAATCTGGGCGCTATTAACGTAAACCCAGATAACAGTGGCTCTGCAATTAACGAAGCCCCCTCATTAGGTCTAAAAGGTGATTCTAATACTCAGCTAGGTATTACGGTAGACTATGCATTTAATGACAATTGGGTATTAGAATTGATTGCTGCTACGCCATTCTCTCATGATGTAAATGGAACAGGCGGTTTGGCTGGTAATAAAATTGCTAACATTAAACACTTACCACCCTCGTTAGTGGCACAGTATCACTTTTTAGATACAAGCTATCAGCTTAGACCATTCATAGGTGTTGGTGTTAATTATACAACCTTTTTTGATGAACAGCCTTCGCAAGCTCTTAAAACAACCCTTGGTACAGACGATGTTAAAGTTGAGCTAGATGACTCTGTAGGGTTTTTAGTACAAGTAGGGGCTAATTATACAATGGATGATCACTGGGGACTTCATGCAATGGTTTCTATAATGGATATTGATACAGATGCAACCGTGTACGCTAACAATGCAAAAGCATTAACATCAACAGTTGAGCTTGACCCTGTAGTGGCAATGTTTGGTGTGAAGTATAGTTTTTAAAGTCTAAGTACAGTGTTATGTGTGTAAAAAAGGCGCTAAGCGCCTTTTTTTTTGTGCAACGAAAACAATAACTCGGCCTCAGCCCTGGGTAACTCACACTCGCGAATAACTTCTTCTAAATCTGCACCTAACTCAACCATTTTCACAGCACGGGAATAAATCTTAGCATCGGGATCATCGTATTTTTGAGCCGATTGCTGCTGCAGTAAATCTTGGTTTTGTTGCTCAACCTCTAGAACTCGCTTGCCGATACTGAGTAAACCGGTTCTTAATTCAGCGGCTTCGCTTCTTAAAATATGAACTTGTTCTGCACATTCTTTAAGCTTTTGATGTACATCAGCAACATCGCTGGTGTGTTTATTTTTAAATGCAATAATAAGCGTTAACGATATAAGACCTACCGCTAACGCGCTTACAGCAATACTAAGTAACAGCATAGTTTATCTGGTAAAGCTTATAAATCGCTTAACTCATCCCATTCGTCATCACTAAGTAGCTTATTTAAATCAACTAAAATAAGAAGCTCATTATCTCGATTACAGACACCTTGGATAAACTTAGCGCTTTCTTCAGTACCCACATTTGGCGCACTGTCAATCTCAGAGCTACGCAGGTATACAACTTCAGAAACGCTATCAGCTAAAATGCCTATAACTTGTTCTTCAGCTTCAATAATTAATATACGTGAGTTATCAGTTGCATCAGCTGCTGACAAACCGAATCGAGCACGTGTATCAATAACGGTTACTACATTACCACGTAAGTTAATAATGCCTATTACATAAGAAGGCGCACCAGGGACTGGTGCAATCTCGGTGTAACGCAGTATTTCTTGAACTTGCATTACATTAACACCGTAGGTTTCCTCTTCTAGTTTAAAAGTAACCCACTGTAATATTTCATCATTATTATCTGCATTTTTATTTTCTGACAGTAATTTCTCTTGGTTCATGCTGTTACCCCATAATGGTCATTACTACTGACGGCTATCTAAGCCCTCTTCTAATAACGTATTTAAATTGTCTACATCTATTAAAGCACACATTTTTTCTTTAATAACCCCGGCAAGCCATGGGCGCTTACTTTGATCTGTACGCCATTTTACATCTTCTTTTGTCAATGTAATGTTATTTATAAGCTTCTCAGCTAATAATCCCCATTGGCTATCTCCTAAAGTTATTAAATACTGATAATCAAGTGATGCCTCTAGTTTTTCATCGAACTTCTCTGGCATAACCCAGCGTGCTGTATCTACAACATTGAGCTTTTCATCACGATTAAGCATAACGCCTTTAAACCACTTTGGTTTACCAAACAGGTGATTCACTTCACCTAATTGATGTATACCGCCAAGAGCTTTAAGCGGGACTGCTAGCGTAAGTCCTGCAACTTCAAAGAACAATGCCTGAAATTCGCCGTCAAAGTAATCTGACTCACTGTTATTTGAAAGATTTAATTGTTTCTGTTTTGCTATTTTAAGGTCTGTACTCGTTGTCTCTTTTGGCGTTTCAATGACGTTAACTTTCGGTGTTGTAGCTTCTGCTTCTTTAACTTCATGCGTATCATCTAACGAAGATGATTCATGCTCAGCCACTACTTTAACTTTAGTAACTGGCTTCTGACTTTCATGAGTGGCTTCTTCGCTTGGCAAGTCACCCGGTATATTTTCTAAAAGTTTTGCTACGGGCTCTAAGTCACTGGCAAGCTCTTCTTCGCAAAGTAAGGCACCTAAGTACTGAGTCATTACTTTTTCATTAGCAAATAATTGCTTACTCATTCATTAACCTTGTTCAATTAAATAATCTAATAATGCTTTATAAGCAAATACACCACGAGAGCGAGGACAAAACTCTATGGGTACTTTTTGTGCTAAGCTTGCATCTCTTAGTTTTGTATCTACGGGAATAACACCTGGCCAAACTTTGTTACCGTAAGTTTTTTGTAACGTTTTGTAGGCTTCGAGTGATGCCTTCGTTCTTTTATCGTACATTGTAGGTATTATAGTATATTCGTAACTTTTCGCCTGTGAGCTCTGCATTAATTCCATTGTACGCATCATTCTATCTAAGCCTTTAAGCGCTAAAAACTCAGTTTGAACAGGGACTAAAATGCGCTCACTCGCAGCCAATGCATTAACCATCAAAACCCCTAAAACAGGGGGACAATCTAAAATAGCATAATCGTAATGTTCACTTATTTTGGCAAGTGTCTTTTTTAAAATTAACCCCATGCCTGTTTTATTGCCCATGCTTCTATCTAATGTAGCAATAGCCATAGTAGCAGGTAATATATCTAAATTTTCGAGGGTGGATGGGCATAATGCTTGAAGTATCTCCTCACTTTGCATACTAGTTCCACGAGCGAAAATATCGTAAACACTGACCTCTAAATCCTCAGAATCAATACCAAAGTAATATGTTAAAGACGCATGAGGATCGGTATCTATTAGTAGTACACGCTTACCCTGCAGTGCTAAAGTACCAGCAAGACTGACCGCAGTCGTTGTTTTACCAACGCCACCTTTTTGGTTGGCTACAGTCCAAATCTTCACATCACATCCTAGTTACTGTTCATTGCGAGTTGTAATACGAATTCCACCATGTGGTAAACGAATAATTTTTATTGTGTCATCGTCTGACGGTAATTCTACTTCTGGCTCAGGCGCTACTGCCTCAACTATCGGCTCTTCTGCTGATTTATTTTTCTCTTCTGGCAACCCATATTTAGATAACGCTATTACTACTTTTCTATTTTCAGCTCGGCCCTCATCTGTGTCGTTAGGTGCAAAGGGTGAATACTGTCCATACCCTTCAATAGCCATTCGGGCCGAATTTATGCCAAGTGCTTCAAGCTCAACAAGTATTGAAGTTGCGCGAGCGACAGAAAGCTCCCAGTTAGAGCGAAATATTTCATTTTTAATTGTTTCATCATCTGTATAACCACGCACCCGTATATAGTTATCCACTGGCGCGACAATATCTTTTACAATTTTAACAACTTGTTTTGCTCTAGAATGAGCAACTGCGCTACCACTTGAAAATAACATACCTGAACTCAGTTCTATTATGAGCCAATCTTGATGCAATTCTAGATTGGCTTCACCATCACGTATTTCATCAATAAGCGCTGACTGAAGTTTCGTTAATAAGCTATCAAGTGGTTTTCCTAAATATTTTTGCTGTATATTACTTGTCTCACTTTGGCCGTCTAACAACTCTGGGCCTTGCTCTTCCTTGTTGATACTTTCGCCATACAGCAATTCATCTTCAGGAGTAACCCTATCAGTAAGTATTCCAGTACCATCTACCCCCGTACCTTGCTGAGAATAAACACGAGCCGACTTGTCGAATACTTGCTCTAGGGAATCGGATAAAATTTGGAAGTTTTCTTCTTTGTTAATCGCAATCGCATACATTACAACAAAGAAGGCAAACATAATGGTCATATAATCCGCATAAGATACTAACCAGCGCTCTGTATGCTGGTTTTTATGGGCCGAGCGACCAAATCGTCGACGCATCATTTTTATGCGTCCACTAGGCTTGGCCGTTCAACACGATAAGCTTCTAACTTTAGCTCAATGTTCATTGGGCTTTGGCCATCGCTGATTGCAATTATCCCTTCTGCAAGCATTTCGTGGTAAAGCATCTTTTCTTCTACACGTTGCTTGAGCTTATGTGCCATTGGCAAAAATAATAAATTAGCTAACCCCACCCCATAAATCGTTGCAATAAAGGCTGTTGCAACTCCAGCACCAAGCAATTGTGGATCGGTAATAAAAGACATAGCCTGAATAAGTCCAAGAACAGCTCCTAAAATACCGATAGTAGGGCTATAACCGCCCATTGCTTCGTATACACGTGCAGCTTCAAGCAAACGCTCACGCTCCAACATTAAATCTATTTCAAGCGTATCACGTAGCCTCTGCTCTGAACCGCCATCAACAAGTAAACTCAGCCCTTTTGCTGCATATACATCTGAGTGAGTTAGGGCCTCATCCTCTAATGCCAAATATCCTTCTTGTCTCGCTTTATGAGACCAACGTTTAACTTGCTCAATTGCATCATCAATATTGTAACTGGGAGTCACAAATACCCAGTGACTCATTCTAAGCATTTTTTTAAAGGTACTAGTAGACGTTTGCAGCATTACAGCGCCTACTGTCCCACCTAGTACTATAATGAGCGCAGGGCCATTAAAAAGGGCGGCAATAACACCACCTTCTAAATGATAGCCAATTGCTATAGCACTTAGTGCAACAATTAAACCAAGTACAGAAAGCTTATCCACAACCAGTTTCGCTTTTTATCCGCGTTGCAATATCGTCAAGCGCTAAACTCTCACTTGAAAGCCCCGCATTAGCAACAGCTTGTGGCATACCATAAACAACACAGCTTTTTTCATCTTGTGCCCAAATAGTGGCGCCAGTTTGTTTTAACATTCTTGCGCCATCTCTACCATCAGCCCCCATGCCGGTTAAAATAATAGCTAAAACATCTCCCTGATAAGCTTTTGCAATACTTGCAAATGTAACGTCAACACTGGGCTTATAAGTGATTCGCTCGCTATTGTCTTCAAAAACGCGCAATGTTTTAGAACCACCTCGACCTTCAACCATCATTTGTTGCCCGCCAGGAGCCAAATAGGCAGTTCCAGGGTCAAGACGATCACCTTGCTGTGCTTCTTTTACTTTTATTTTGCACAATCCATTTAAACGAGCTGCAAATGCCGGTGTAAAAGCAGCAGGCATATGCTGGATAAGTAAAATGGGATGCGGAAAATTAGCGGGTAATTGCGTAAGCACATTTTGTAAAGCAACAGGACCACCAGTAGATGTACCGATAGCCACAAGCTTGTATTGCTTGCCACTTGCACGAGTTGGTACGTTGTTTTGTGTTTTTGTTAATGTCGATGCGGTTGTTGAACGCTGAAAACTTCTATCTGGTTGCCTGATTGAAGACCCAGTATTACTGGTTTTATCAGGCACAGAGCGTGCCGCTGGTTTCTGGTGTGTTATTGGCCTAAAGGCTCTAGGAATGCGCTTATTACCAATTTCTTTGACTTTAGCTTGAAGGAGCTTTATCGCATCTTCATTATTACGTGCAATATCTTCAAACTTTTTAGGTAAAAAATCCATCGCTCCAGCATCAAGCGCATCAAGTGTTGCTGTTGCGCCAGCACGGGTTAAAGAGGAAAACATTAATATTGGCGTGGGGTTACTTGCCATTATCTCTTTAACAGCACTGATACCATCAAGCACAGGCATTTCTACATCCATCGTGATCATATCAGGACGAAGCTGAGCCGTTTTTTCTACAGCCTCTCTGCCATTAATGGCAAAACCTATAACTTGTATGTCGCTGTCTTGTTCAAGGATTTCGCTTACTCTACGACGAAAAAAGCTCGAATCATCAACAACTAAAACTTTTACGGCCATTTAGCTCTCTTATTAAATTTATACGTAGGTACACATCTTGTGTGTACCTACTTTATGATTTAGCCAGCGTAGTGTTTTAACATATTTGGAACATCTAAAATTAGTGCAATTCCACCATCTGATGTAATAGTTGCGCCTGCCATACCTGGAGTACCTTGCAAAAGAGCATCAAGAGGTTTAATTACAACTTCTTCTTGACCTATTAAAGAATCAACTACAAAACCAACCTGCTGAGTACCTATTTGAACAATAACAACATGACCTTGCGCTTTGCGCTGAGTGCGATCTGCTCCTTTAACTAACCAATGCTCAAGATAAAATAGCGGTATCGCTTTCTTACGTACAATAATGGTTAATTGACCATCAACAACATTTGTTTTGGTTAGATCTAAATGGAATATTTCGCTTACACCTGCTAATGGTAATGCAAATGTTTGTTCGCCAACTACAACCATCAAGGTTGGTAATATCGCAAGTGTTAACGGTACTTTTATTTCTAAAATTGTACCAACACCTAGCTCTGACTGAATACTCACTGAGCCATTAAGTTGAGTGATTTTAGTTTTTACAACATCCATTCCCACACCACGGCCTGAGATGTCAGAGATCTCTTCTTTGGTCGAAAATCCTGGTGCAAATATTAAGTTGTAGGCTTCAGTATCCGATAAACGACTTGCTTGATCGTGATCTATTACCCCTTTACCAATCGCTATCTTTTTGAGCTTTTCTGCGTCCATACCCGCACCATCATCTTTGATGGTAAGCAAAATATGGTCTCCCTCTTGAGACGCTGAAAGTGTAACATTACCCGTCCGAGGTTTGCCTGCTGCTTCACGGTCAGCTGGCATTTCTATACCGTGATCCACTGAATTTCTAACTAAGTGAACTAGTGGGTCTGCAAGTGCCTCAACTAAGTTTTTGTCTAAATCGGTTTCTTCACCAACAAGCTGTAAACTAATATCTTTATTTAAGCTTCGTGCTAAGTCACGAACAACGCGAGGGAAGCGGCCAAATACCTTTTTAATTGGCTGCATTCGCGTTTGCATTACTGCGCCTTGGATATCAGCCGTCACAACATCTAAGTTAGAAATGGCTTTGCCCATTGCTTCACTTTCTGAGTTAGTGGCTAAACTTACCAATCTGTTACGAACAAGTACAAGCTCACCCACCATATTCATTATTTGGTCTAGGCGTTTTGTGTCAACTCGGACTGTTGTTTCTGCTTGCGGAGGAGCTGGCTTTTTCACAGCTGCAGGCGCTGGAGCTGCTTTTTCTGCAGGCTTTTGCACTGGTTTTGGCGCAGCGGCTTTTACAGGTTCAGGCTTTTTAACAGGCTCACTTACCTTAGCCACAGGTTTAGCAGCGGGCTTCGGCTCTGAAGCTGCAGGGCTCTCTATTGATTTAGGGGCACCTGATCCATGAAGTTCGTCAAGCAATGCTTCAAACTCATCATCGCTAATTTCATCATCGCTAGAATCACTTGCAGGTGAACGTGTTGAAGGCGTTGCAGAACTTTCTGCAGAATTATTAGTTGCTGTTTGCTCTTTTACAGGCTCACTGGCCGCAACAGCACCAAAGCTTCCAACGCCATGAAGTTCATCAAGTAAGTTGTCAAACTCATCATCTGTAATGTCTCCACTGACATCACTACTACTGGACGCGCTTTCAGCTACTGGGCTTTGACCTTTTCCATGTAATTCGTCTAGTAAGTTTTCAAATTCATCTTCTGTTATTTCGTCAATCTGAGTTTCATCATCGCTTTGTTCAACTGTTCCACCGCTAAATAGCTCGTCAAATGCAAACGGATCTTCTTCATCAGTTCCTGAGGCTTCCTCGGCAACTGGGGCATCAATAACCTCGGCTTGAGGTTCTTCAGTTGAATCAACGGGTGAGTCACCAGCAAGCTCTTCTTCTGTTGGAGGTAAACCTAGTTTATGAAGGGTTTCAAGAAGTTCGGGATCGGCGGGTTCTGGTTTGTCACGATTTTGAATGGTGGCAAACATCTCGTTAATCGTATCGAGAGCTTGTAAAATTACGTCCATCAATTCCGAATTAACCGTTCGTACGCCTTGTCTAAGCAGGTCGAAGACATTCTCTGCGCCATGACATGCGTCAACGAGCTCGGTCATAGCTAAAAACCCAGCACCACCTTTTACAGTGTGAAACCCTCTAAATATGGCATTGAGTAATTCGGTGTCCTCTGGATTGTTTTCCAGCTCAACTAACTGTTCAGATAAAAGCTCTAGGATTTCTCCTGCCTCTACAAGAAAGTCTTGTAAAATATCTTCATCGACTTCAAACATGCAGTTACTCTCCTCTTAGAAGCCCAAACTTGATAAAAGATCATCGACTTCATCTTGATCAGATACAACATCATTACGTGATTCTTTATCAATAATAGGGCCTTCTGGACCTGCTAAAGTTTGTTCGTCTAATGGTTCATTTGTTTTTTGTTGTTCTATTTTTTCGGCTTTGCTTTCGCTTTGATCAGCGAAGGCTGTCAAAAGATGAATTAAGCTTTCTTCAACTTCTCTAACAAGCTCAATAACTCGGCGAATAACTTGGCCGGTTAAATCTTGATAGTCTTGTGCCATAAGTACATTAGTCATCAAACTTTGCAGCTCATCGGTTTTATGATGAGAATTGTTCATAAACTTATCAATGCTGTGGCATAACGATTTAAACTCCCCTAACTCAATCTCTCGATTCATTAGGCGATCCCATGTCGGTTTGATATGAGATATTTCGTCTGCCAACTGTTGAGCAATTGGTAGGCTAGCCTCAACAGCATCCATTGTTTTATTCGCGGCATTTTCTGTCATTTCTATAACATAATTGAGCCGTTTTTTTGCATCTGGAATAGCATCGGTAGTTAAGTCAGATAAGCGAGTGTCTAGCTCAAAGCTTTTTAAAGCTTCATGCAATTGACGGGTTAACTTTCCAACCTCAGCAAATATTTCAGATTGCTCCTTAGAAGCGGTATCTAAAATTAACTGATTGGCTTTGTCTTGCTCACCGTTTTCTAGAAAAACAACGAGCTGACGAGCTTGTTCTAAAGTTATTTGAGGCGCAGCAAGTGCTGACATAAGCCTCTCCCCCTATCATTAGCCTAAACGTTCAAATACTTTTTCTAATTTAGTTTTGAGTGTTCCAGCAGTAAATGGCTTAACGATATAACCATTCACACCTGCCTGAGCTGCCGCTATAATTTGTTCTTTTTTAGCTTCAGCCGTTACCATCAATACTGGAATGTGTTTAAGCTTATCATCCGCACGTATTGCTCTAAGTAGGTCTATACCCTGCATTCCTGGCATATTCCAATCGGTAACAACAAAATCAAATACTTGATTTTGTAGCATTGGCAAAGCGGTTGACCCATCGTCTGCTTCTTGAACATTAGTGAAACCTAAGTCACGCAACAGATTTTTAATAATACGTCTCATTGTTGAAAAATCGTCAACAACCAGAATTTTCATGTTTTTATCCAAAACATCCCCCAGTGAGGTCTTAACCTTGTTTACTTACTACTAATTTATCCAGTCATTGATTTTAGCTTTAAGCTTAATCATCGCCTGACCATGTATTTGACTTACACGCGATTCACTTACATCGAGTATATGCCCTATTTCTTTTAAATTCATTTCATCGTTATAGTACAAAGACAGCACCATTGCATCACGTTCTGGTAAAGATTTTATTGCACCTAATAAAGACTCGTTAAACCGCTCATTTTTAACATTATTAAACGGTTTGTCTAGCGCTAAATCTTGGCCCACTGGACTGATGGCATCTTCATCAACACCAAGGTCTTCAATACCGAGTACTTTACTTGCATTTACATCGTTTAAGATATGATGGTACTCATTTAACGAAATTTCAAGTTTTTCAGCAACTTCTATATCTGTCGGCTCACGGTTTAAGCTTTTTTCTAAAAATGCAATTGTTTCGGCCACCAAACGGCTTTTACGATGCACTGAACGGGGTGCCCAATCGCCACGTCGCATCTCGTCAAGCATTGCCCCACGAATACGAATCCCCGCAAAAGTTTCAAAGCTAGCCCCTTTGGTTGCATCAAAACTTTTAGATGCTTCAATCAGACCTATCATTCCTGATTGTATTAAATCGTCCAGCTGCACGCTGGCTGGTAAACGCGCTATAAGATGACATGCCACTTTTTTGACAAGTGATGCATGTTTTTCAACAATCACATTTAAATTTTGTGCTGATTGATATCCCATAACTTTATTCACCAATGTTGTCATAATTAGCCGTTTACTAGTTTCTCTATGAAAAACTCCAGATGACCTGATGGTTGATTAGGTATTGGCCATTTAACTGCTTTTGTTGCTAACGCTTGAAACGCAAGTGCCGCCGGCGAATTAGGAAAAAGCTCTACAATAACTTTTTGGCGACGCGTTGCTTTGCGCATATTTTCGTCGTAGGGAACCGTTGCGACCAGGTCCATTGATACATCTAAAAAACGATCGGTCACTTTGGAAAGTTTAGCAAATAACTCTTGCCCTTCACGCATACTACGGACCATATTTGCAACAATTTTAAATTTGTATACACCATGCTCGCGACTCAACACTTTAATGAGCGCATAAGCATCTGTAATCGATGTGGGCTCGTCGCATACAACAACCATGACGTCTTGTGCCGCGCGAGAAAAACTCAGCACCATGTCTGAAATACCTGCGGCTGTATCGACAATTAAAATATCAAATTCTGTATTTAATTCACTAAAAGCCCGTATAAGTCCCGCGTGCTCTGAAGGCGACAATTCAACCATACTTTGAGAGCCTGACGTTGCGGGTACAATCTTTATACCTGCGGGGCCTTCAACTAAAATTTCATCAAGTTCACATTCACCAGATAAAACATGTGATAAGTTACGTTCAACACGTAGTCCTAGCATAACGTCACAGTTTGCTAAGCCTAAATCGGCATCAAGAACCAACACTCTGTTACCTTGCTGGCCTAATGCAATTGCAGTATTCAGAGAAACATTTGTTTTTCCTACTCCACCTTTACCGCCAGTGACAGCGATAACTTTTACGCCGTTGTTATTGTTTTGACTCATTTTGCGCAGGCCACTTGCTTGATCTAATACTGTGTTAATCATACATCCCTACTGTGCTTGGCGCCACTGCTTGGTGCCTTGAATGTTGTGCTTTTGCTCTTTTTAAATAGAGTTGCTCAGCCTTTTTAACTAGTTTTTCAGCATTTGCAACTCGAATATCTTCTGGTACTCGTTGACCGTTAGTAAGATACCCTATTGGAAGGCGATTTTGAATCGCTATACTAATAATCTCACCTAAACTTAAAGATTCATCTAATTTGGTGAATATACAACCACTTAACTGCACTTTTTTAAAGTGCCTAACGGTTTCTTGCAACACATGTATTTGCGATGTTGCGCTGAGCACTAAATAACTGCGAATATCAACACGCTGATTACGCATTAGCGTATTAAGTTGCTCTGTTAAGCGCAAGTCGCGTTGGCTCATACCCGCAGTATCAATTAATACTAGTCGTTTATTTCGTAAATGATATAAAACTTCAGCTAATTCATTAGCATCTTTAACTTGCTTTACACCACAACCTATAATTCGGCCATAAGTGGCGAGTTGCTCATAAGCACCAATTCTGTATGTGTCTGTTGTGATTAAAGCAACTTTGTCTGCACCGTATTTTTGTGCGCCAAGCGCAGCTAATTTAGCAACGGTTGTTGTTTTGCCAACACCCGTTGGGCCGACTAAGGCGTATACACCGCCTTGACGTAAAATCTCGTTGTTGGTTGTCTGCATCTGATCTTCAACCATTGTTAAAAGTGCTTTCCAACCTTGCTGGCGAGATACATCGTCAGGTACGAAGCACGCCATTTGCTCAGCAACATCTTTATCTATTCCCATACCGACTAAGCGATCAATCATGCATGCACGAGTAGGATCGCGTCTTGCCATGTCTTGTTGCATAAGCCCTGACACTTGATGTTCTAACAATTGACGAATGGCATTCATTTCGTCACGCATTGACGAAATTTGCTCACTTTCAGTATGCTTAGTTTCTTGGCGAGGTGTCACTGGACTGTCAAGATCATCAAAACCACTTTCTAAATCATCAAATCCAAGGCTGTCTGCTTGTGTTTGCGGACGCGCTGAAGCTTGACGTTCATTAGTGAACATAGGACGAGGACGCTGCTCTTGAACTGGCTCTTGGTAGTTGTCTGTAGTATCAATACCTGATTGAGAAAACATAGAAGCCAATTCTGCAGAACGAGGGCGTGGGGCTTGACGCTCTAATAATGCCTGAAGACTATCGGCTACTTTCGCTTGTGGCTCTGGTTTAGCGCGAAGAGGCTCTGGTTTTACAAAATTATGCACTGGCTGTGTTTTTGTTGAGCTTTGTGCTGGAGCGCTAACTGCCTGCTCTTTTTTAGGGGCTGCTTTGTCATAATCTACTGCTGCTACAATTTCTACACCGTTAGCTAGCTTTTTATTTGACATAATAACCGCATCAACACCTAATTCGTCTTTAACTTCTTTAAGTACTGTGCGCATATCTTTAGCAAAAAAACGTTTAATTTTCATGATTCAACCCCTTTAAAATCTTATTGTTGGCCAACAGAGCTGACTATCTTGATCTGTCTCTCATCTGGTACCTCTTGATAAGACATCACCCTTAAACCTGGGATGGTGTACTTAACAAAACGAGATAACACAGTGCGTAACATTCCCGACGTTAGCAATATTGAAGGTTCACCGGACATTTCTTGATTTTGATGCGCTTCATTTAGTGACACTTGAAGTCGCTCTGCAAGTCCTGGTTCTATACCGGCACCTTCGTCGCCTGCATTTTGTAGTGACTGATGCAACATCTGTTCCAACTCAGGCGCCAAGGTTATGACAGGGATTTCTGAAGACATGCCTACAGCGTCTTGAACGATTAATCGACGTAATGAAATACGTACTGCAGCCGTTAGCACATCAGGGTCTTGACTACGTGGCCCATACTCAACAAGGGTTTGTACAATTGAGCGCATGTCACGAATTGCAACGCCCTCATTAAGTAGATTTTGTAGTACTTTTACTATCACAGTTAACGGTAATACGTCAGGGACTAAACCTTCAACTAAGCGAGGGTGGCTTTTACCTAACATATCTAATAAGTTCTGTACTTCCTCGTGACCTAAAAGCAGTGCTGCGCTGTTAGTAAGCAACTGGCTAATGTGTGTAGCCACAACCGTCGCTGAATCTACCACGGTATAGCCTAGCGATTGCGCTTCGTCTTTTTGATCTGGTTTTATCCATACCGCATCAAGCCCAAAAGCAGGGTCTTTAGTTTCAACCCCTTTAATTGGCCCAAATACTTGACCTGGATTTATTGCCAACTCATCACCATGCTTGAGTTCACCTTCACCGGTAGATACCCCCATAAGCGTAATTCTGTATGCATTAGGGTCAAGCTCTAAGTTATCGCGAATATGTACGGGTGGAACTAAAAAACCCAGCTCTTGAGAAAGCTTTTTACGTACTCCCTTAATACGATTTAGTAGCTCTCCGCCTTGAGACTGGTCAACCAAAGGAATTAATCTATAGCCCACTTCTAAGCCAATTACATCTACTTGCTGAACGTCGTCCCAGCCTAGTTCTTTTTGCTCTTGCTTGTTGGCAACACCCGTACCAGCAGTTCCATTTGCAGCAGCCTCGGCTTCTGCTGCAGCCACTTTTAATTTACTTTGTTGAGTGTAATAAGCTAAATAACCTAATAATGCACCTAGGCTTAAAAATGCTAAATGAGGCATGCCAGGCACTAAGCCCATGGTAATTAATATGCCAGAGGCTATAAATAAAGATTTTTCGTTGCCAAGTTGTTTCTTAAACTGGTCGCCCATATTGAGAGACTCGTTTTGGCGTGTTACTACAATTGCGGTACCAATTGATAGTAGTAATGAGGGGAGCTGAGCCACTAAGCCATCACCAATCGTAAGGAGTGTGTAAACTTCCATAGCTTGGCCAAAGCTTAAGTCATGCTGGATCATGCCAACAAATAGACCACCAACAATGTTGATAATTAAAATGACGATACCCGCAATAGCATCACCTTTTACAAACTTACTTGCACCATCCATTGAGCCATAAAAATCGGCCTCGCGGGTTACTTCTTCTCGGCGATCGCGCGCTTGCTCGGCACTAATAAACCCTGCGTTTAAATCAGCGTCAATTGCCATTTGCTTACCAGGCATTGCATCAAGTGTAAAACGTGCAGATACCTCAGAAATACGCCCTGCACCTTTAGTGATTACTACAAAGTTAATAATAATCAGAATTAAAAATACCACTAAACCAACAGCATAATTGCCGCCAATCACAACTGAGCCAAAGGCTTCTATTACCTTCCCCGCAGCATCTCCTCCATTATGTCCCTCTAACAATACAACACGTGTACTGGCTACGTTAAGTGCTAAACGCATAATTGTGGCGATAAGCAACACGGCCGGAAACATACCAAACTCAACGGGTTTCATGGTGTAAACCGTGACGAGTAGAACCACCAACGCTAACGCAATATTGAATGAAAAAAGGATATCAAGTAAAAATGGCGGTAACGGTAAAATGACCATTCCCAAAGCTGCAAGCACAAGCAAAGGCGTCCCTACGCCTTTTGCATATTCTTTTTTATCTGCATTAAGTTGTTGTAATACCGCTTTAAAACTCATAATTCTACAATTTCAAAAAATTGACACTACGTAGAATTAGCAATAACTATTCCAAGTTAATAAATGAGTAATATTAATACCTGTAGGCATCAGGAATGGGGAGCTTTTTATTAAGCTTAGTCGGGCGTTTTCCGCGACCTTTATTGAAGCGTTTTAGCTGAAAAACATAAGCTAGCACCTGTGCAACGGCAGTAAACAGTTGATCAGGTATTTGTTCTCCTACTTCTGCGGTATGATAAAGCGCTCGAGTAAGCATTGGCGACTCAACAATGGGTACATCATTACCGCTTGCCACTTTTCGAATTTGCATAGCCAGTTCATCCACGCCTTTAGCAAGCACTATAGGTGCTCCGGCTCGCTCAGTGTCGTATTTAAGAGCAACAGAATAATGCGTTGGGTTGGTAACAACTACATCGGCATCGGGCACGTCTTGCATCATTCTTTTTTGAGACATTTGTCTCTGAGTTTGCCTAATACGCGCTTTTATTTGAGGGTCACCTTCAGAGTTTTTGTACTCATCTTTTACTTCTTGCAGTGTCATTTTTAACTGCTTATGGTGAGTATGACTTTGATACGGGGCATCGATTGCTGCAATAATTACCAATGTGCACGACAATGCCAAAAACATCCACGAGAGGATTTCGAGCGCATGGATAATATTATTAGGTGCAGACTCAATACTTAAGTAGAGTATTTCGTCAAAAAAAGTATTAATTAAAAAAAAGGCAAAACTTGCGACCACTAAAAACTTTAAAATAGCTTTAGTAAGCTCTACCGCAGCTTGAGGGCCAAACATGCGTTTAAAGCCTTTAAATGGAGACATTTTACTTGCTTTAGGAGCGGCTGCTTGCCAACTAAAATTAAAGCCACCCAGTAAAGTATTACCTATAATGCCCGCAAATAAAATAATGAATACAAACATAGCCATAGGAAAAATAAGCGCGTCGGCAACACTGGACCAAACCGCAAACATTTTAGTGGTGTCGTAGGTTTCATTTCGATTAAGACTGAGCATTCTGCCCATAATATTGTATAACCCCTTACCAATTTCAGGGCCGTACATTAACAATGAAATAGCTGAAAATATAAGAACAAACATGGTGCCTAATTCTTTTGAACGAGCAACCTGCCCTTTCTTTTTAGACTCTTCTATTTTTTTCCCTGTGGGTTCTTCTGTTTTTTCTTGACCTGAATCTTCAGCCATAACAAACTCCTAAGGTGAACAACCAACTAAGGTACACATTAGTTCGATCATTTTAAGCCACTGAAATTCAAATTGCAGGATGAAGTTGCCCAGTGTTGCCCAAATAATGACAAGCCCTGCTACAAGAGTGAATGGAAAACCAATAGCAAAAATATTTAACTGAGGCGCCGCACGGGTCATAATACCAAATGAAATATTAATAACTAGCATTGCTGTCAATGGTGCAAGTGAGAGCACTAAAGCCGTTGTAAACATCCAACCGCCCCACGTTACAATATCCCAGTAATGATCTACTGACCACCAATTACCATCAATTGGCAGTACCTCAAAGCTATGTACAACCATCTGTATCATCATTAAATGGCCGTTGAATACAAAAAATAATAGTGTTGCTAAAATAAGAAAAAACTGACCAACAGCCGGAACGCTGGCTCCATTTGAGGGGTCAATGACAGAAGCAAAACCTAAACCGGTTTGCATAGCAAGTATCTGACCTGCCAATACGAAGGTATTGAGTAACAAGGTAGAAGCAAAGCCAATCGCTATTCCAATAAGCATTTGCTGTATGACCACTAAAATCATTTCAAACGAAAACAAGTTAGTAAATGTAGCTGGAGGAAGAACAGGCACAACCAACAGAGTCACGACCACTGATAAACCCAGCTTTATACGTGTTGGCACATTTTTAGCGCCTAACCCCGCCATTATCATAATCATGGAACTAATACGTACCAAAGGTAGTAAAAAGTCGCTCAACCATTGAATGACAACTGAAAACGGGTACTCCACTTGCTAACCTGCAATTTCGGGAATGAGCAACACCAACCGGGTAAAAAAGTCCATAAGTTCTTGTGTAAACCAGTGACCACCAACAATTAATGCACTTATAGTAATTACCAAACGCGGTAAAAAACTCAACGTTTGTTCATTGATAGACGTAGCCGCTTGAAACACCGCCACCACTAGGCCAATAATTAAACCTGGAACAACAATAGCCGATACTAATTTAATAACTAAAAACAGTGCATCGCTAAGAATATCAACAAAAATTTCTGGTTCCATGCTGTAATCCTATCTTTTAGTTACATTCAAAAAATACATACTATGTGCCTAAACCAAAGCTTTTGGCGAGGGTTCCCATCACTAAGCTCCAGCCATCAACAAGTACAAACAGCATTATTTTAAAGGGTAAGGAAACAATCATGGGGGAGAGCATCATCATACCCATAGCCATGAGTACAGACGCAACAACTAAGTCGACGATTAAAAAAGGTATAAAAAACATAAATCCTATAATGAACGCGGTTTGCAGTTCGCTTGTTACAAATGCGGGTATAAGAACTATGAGCGGAGTTTCTTCAGGTGACTCTAGCTTGTCGTAGCCTGCTATTTTGGCAAATGTTTCTAAGTCTTTTAAACGAACCTGCGAGAGCATAAATGCTTTCATTGGCTCTTTTGCAAGCTCCAATGCTTGTACCGACGTAACTTGCTCATTTAAATAAGGCTCTATGGCTACGTCATTAACCTTTTGATAAATAGGCGCCATGATAAAAATACTTAAAAATAAAGACATGCCCAACAGTACTTGATTAGAGGGCGTTTGCTGCAAACCAATTGCTTGGCGTAAAATTGCGAGTACAACAATGATACGTGTAAAAGACGTCATCATGATTATGGCTGCCGGTATAAAACTCAGCGCCGTCATAATGGCTAAAACTTGCAATGTCACCGAGTAATCTTGTGTGCCATCTGCGTTTGTTGTGATAGTAAGCGCATCAATACCTTCAGCGCTTACGCTTGGAACAAACACAATGGCAAAAATAATTAGCAGCCACTTAGTCATAGGTTTAGTTCTTTTTATTTTGTTTCGATTTGGGGTTTAACAGTTTACTAAATTGCTTAGCAAGTTCTGGGATTTCTTTTTCACTCAGTGGTGATTCTAATTTATGAAGGTAATTAATACTGTGCGGCGTGACGCCTAATAAATGCTGCGCATTATCAATTTCTACCACCATTAAGCGTTCGCGTGAGCTTAAGGGAAGACTTCGAACCACTTTAAATTCATCACTGTTTGCCAAATTAGGATTAAGTTTTTTTACAAAAATAGCCAGAACAACAATGAGCACTAGCACCACAATAAGCGAAAGCACCATAGAAATTAAATCGCCCGTAGGCGTAACTGACTCTGTTTTTGTAAATACAGATGCTGTTAGCGCAAAAAAGGCACTCATCGTAACTTTTTGATCCGCTCTACTTGGCTGATAACATCCGTTAGGCGAATACCAAACTTATCATTTACCACCACCACTTCACCGTGAGCAATTAAGGTACCATTAACCAATACATCTAATGGCTCACCAGCAACACGATCAAGCTCAACTACAGAGCCTTGGTTAAGTTGTAGCAAATTACGAATATTAATTTTTGAGCGTCCAACTTCCATCGATATGGTCACTGGGATGTCTAAAATTGTATCGAGCTTGCGCTTTTCTTCGCCTGTTATTTCGCTTTTTTCATCACTTAATTCATCAAGTTCGGCAACTTGCGCTTCGCCAGCATCATCACCACCTTCAGCCTCAGCAAGTGCGGCTGCCCATTCGTCCATTGTGTCTTGATCATCGCTCATACGTTTAACCTTTTAATCAATTACCAGTCTAAGTCTACACCGTCTGAAAGGTGTAAATCTTCTTCTAATTCTGCTAACTCTGCATCTGAGTCAATTTTCTTGCCGCCTTTGGTAAATACATGCAGCTCAGATTTAACTGAATCAGGACGTTTAATTTTTTCGCTAATTTGCAACGCAACATTATCACGAGAGCGGCCCATTTTAGCTCTAAACGTGGGTAGCTCTTCTACAAATACAGTTATATGCTCTGGCATTTCAACAGGAATAATATCACCTGCTTTAAGCTCCATTATTTGTTGAAGTGTTAAGTCAACTTCTAAAAGCTGAGTTGACATGTCAACCTCAACATCCATTATTTCATCTCGTAATGCCTTACTCCAACGCAAGTCGGTATCTTCAGTATCTGACTGAACACCCGCATCCAAAAGTTCCCTTATTGGTTCGAGCATTGAATATGGCAAGGCAATATGAAAATCACCGCCGCCACCATCGAGTTCAATATGAAAAGAGCTAATAACCACAACTTCAGTCGGGCTAACAATATTAGCCATTGCTGGGTTTACCTCTGAATCGAGGTACTCAAACGACACGTCCATTACCGGTGCCCATGCCTCTTTATAATCTTCAAAGATTATTTTTAGCAACATTTGCACGATTCGGCGCTCTGTAGGGGTAAATTCACGGCCTTCAATTTTTGCGTGGTAACGACCATCACCGCCAAAAAAGTTATCCACCAAAATGAATACTAACCGTGCTTCCATGGTGATCAGGCCGGTACCCTTTAAAGGTCTGAAACGCACCATATTCAAGCTTGTCGGTACAAATAATGTATGAACATACTCACCAAACTTTATCATTTGAACGCCATTAATAGACACTTCCGCTGTGCGGCGCATCATATTAAATAGGCTAATTCGCATATGGCGAGCAAAACGCTCATTAACAATTTCCAGCGTCGGCATGCGACCACGTACGATACGATCTTGCGAAGAGAAGTCATATTGAAGTGTACTTCCATCACCTTCGTCACCGTCGTGTATATCTTCCTCTTCGACCTCATCAACACCATGTAATAGCGCATCAATTTCGTCTTGGGATAATAAGTCGCTCACGCTAACCCCTTATTGCATTACAAAGCCGGTAAATAATACCCGCTCAATTACTTTGCTGCCTTCAACGTCATTTAAGGCAGTTTGCACTGTCTCTAGCGCAGTAAAACGCAGAGTTTCTTTACCTGCACTGGTACTAAGCTCGTCAGCAGTAGTGGTCGAAAATACACTGAGTAACTTACCTTCAATCAGCGGAATATGCTTTTTAGCTGTTTCTTCATTTACCTCACCACGTACCAAAAGTTGCACTTTAATTTGTACAATTCTATCTCGGCTCGAGCCCGGAACGTTAAAAACAAAAGGTCTTGGCATCGCAACATAAAGCGCACTGCCTATTTCTGCGGATGACCCAGAAGCTTCTGGCGCTTCCTCTGAAAGGGTCGTTTCTTCATCTAATGTTTCAACAGGCTCATCCGAGCCCGACATTAAAAAGAAACCCGCAGCACCACCTACAACGAGCAGTACTGCTGCAATAATAATTATCAGCTTTTTTTTACTTTTTGGCGCTTCTTCTATTTCTAAACTTGTTTCTTCAGCCATCATGATTCCTTATATCGCAAAGGTATTTGCTTGTTTTAGTTATTATAATAGCAGTAGTTAGGCATAGTAATCTATTGATGATGATGTTTGTTGCTCAGAAGTTTGTTCTGGGCTATTTGATGGCTCATCACTTTCACTATTTGCCGCTCCATTTTTGGCCAATTGCTCACCCGCCCCCGATTCATTTTGCTCTGCGTTTTCACCACCTGACTGGCCATATGAAATAGTACTTTCACCAAGCTCCAACCCCTGTTGTGCTAACATTTCGCGTAAGCGAGGCATAGATTGTTCGAGTGCTTCTTTGGCCTGTTGGTTTTGTACCACAAAGTTAATTTGTGCTTGTTCTGCATCGCTACGAACTCGTATTTGCATGCTGCCCATCTCAGGTGGATCCAGACGAATTTCAGCCTCTTTGTTATTAATGCTTAGCATTGAACTAACGCGCTCTTGCAGTAACTTGGCCGCGTCACTTTTAACTATGTTAATCGCCTGCATCATACCAGGATCAATACTTACCTGCTTTGTCTGTGCTGTACTTTGTAACTGCTGATTTTGAATAGCTTGTTGATCCAACAAGCCCATTTCATAATCAAGCGAATCATAATAGCTTTGGGCACTGGTTTGGGTTGTATTTAAAGCATTAGTTATATGGTTAAACACCTGCATAACTTTAGCGGGTGACTGCTCAGCCGTGGTATTTTTTAGTCCCCTCTTTTTGTCAATTGCTCAAGCGCTTTTGTAAGATCTTCATCACCAGTAGGCTGTGCTGCTAATTTAGTTGGATCAGCGCTATTTTCAGAGCCTGATTTCACACTCACTTTTTGTGGTCTGTTTACCGTATTTGGTGTTTGTGAAGCTACAAAAGTAACTGGTTTTGTTATCTCTTCACCTTTTACCGGTAAGGTAACCACTTTGTCTATTTGCGATTCATTTGTTTGCGGCAAGTTTTGTGAGTCATTTACAGCTTTTTGCGATACCGTAAATTTAGTGTCTGATGATTGATTCGCATTTTCCGCAACCAACACTTTTAGCTCACCAATCGCTTGCTTAATAGTCGCTAACTGTTCACCTTTTGGTTGCTCGGCTTTAATAAAGGCATTTAATTGAGTCAGTAATGCCTGCTTTTCAGTCCCTGAAAGCGTATTAAACTGCTCGCTGGGTGACGACTTAACGTCAGTGCTTTGTGTCTGTTTATTATCTGTTATGAATTGGGTAAGCATTTGCTTTAAAACCGTCAATTTTTCAGCTTTGCTTGATGCGTCAAGCATTACTGGTTTAATTTCAGTCTGTAATTTTGTTAGCTGCTCAGGCGTTAGGCTTGCTAATACTTTATCTGTTTTAAATGCATTTACATCTTTAGCAATGAGTGTATTTATCGCGTTTTCAGTTTCAGTTATGTTTGAGTTGGGTGAAGTTGCTGTGAGCGTATTTTCTGTTAGTTCCGCAACTGTATTTTTAGCTATGGTATTTTGAGCTAAAGTATTGGCGTTAACTTTACCGCTATTCTCTACTGTGCTTTGAGTAGTAACTATTTTATCAACATCCGTTTTTAAAATAGTCTGATCAGAATTGACACTCACGTCAGAGAACACTGAACTTTGTGAAGCTGTTATTTTATCCGTAAAAATGCCTTTGTTAGTATCTGCTCCATTATCTTTTGTATCAAAGCCCTGAGTTATACTTTGCGCTTCTGCAGGGTGTTTAACTTTATCCGATTTTATATTTAGTTCTGCTTCAACAGCCTGAGCAAGAGACGTTTTATTTTGTCTTTGTGAATTTGACGAGTCATTAATATCTTCATCATTTACTAAACTTGCCACACCGCTTGTGTTGTTATCAGTAAGTGTTGCATGTGGTCTTATTATTTTACCTACTTCATCTTTAACAGGTAAATCTTTTGCTGGCACAGCAACATAGCCTTTAACCGGCAGTTTCTCTTTTAAATCAGCAATAACAAGCGGTGTTTTATTTGTTGATGTATCTGCAAGGTTTATATCTTTTGCTTTTTCACTTGGCTTTGTAACCTCAGTGTTCATTAGTTGAGATGAATTGATCTGCTCCAGAATATCGCTTCCAGACAAATTTATTTGGGCAATGTCTTCATCATCTGAATCACTGTTTAATTTTTCATTAGTAACTGATGAGGAATCTGCTGAGGCGGCAGATAAAGTATCTGTTTCAGGCTTATTAATCTCTTTTTTTATTGGCTCAAATGTAGTGTGAGCATCTTGCAACTGAGTAAAAAATTCAGTACCTGATTCATCGGCAGAATCAGCTAAGCTACTGTCTTTAAATGCTAAAAAAGACTCTTTATCAGCCGAAATTGAAACAGAAATATCATTCATCGCCATAAGTCACCTAATACGGTTACGGCAACATGTCACCGCACATTGCCCAAAATTAAATACCACCCATTAATAAAGCAATAAACGTGCCTAACTTAAGAAAGCTTGCGACGCTGAAAAAATTGATTAGATGTGAACTCATCCAGCATTTTTTGCTCGCTTTTAGCTACCACAGCTGCTGCTTTTATTTTTTGATTTTCAATCAATTTAGCCACCGCTTTAGCCTTTATTTGCTGTTTTAACCACAACGTTTTTCGCTGTGAAACAACTTGCTTTGCCGTATTTACAGTACTTGCTTGTTGCCGAATAGCCTCTTCAATTTTTGCTATAAACGCATGATACTGCCCAAAACCAGCGCTTGATAAACCTGATTGACCTTTTAAATGTAACTGTTGAGAGTATTCAAGCCTAAAGTCATTTAAGCCTTGAAGTTTTTGCTGGTTTGCTTGCAGGTTTTGATTAGCTTGCAAATAACTCATACGTAAACTTTCTTCTTTGTCGCTTTCAAGTTTTAGCAGCAAGTCAAATTTGTTTTTAGCCATTACCCTTGACCTAATAATTGGGCTAGCCCTTGCAGCCCATCGTCATAACTTATCACATCACGCATACCTTGCTGTAAAAACCCGTTTACTCTTGGCATCATATTTATTGCTTGGTCGAGCATGGGATCAGTGCCCTTTTGATAGGCGCCTAATGTGATCATGTCTTTATTTTGTTGGTACATTGAATACACTTGTTTAAGTACTCGCGCTTGTTGCATATGAGGCTCTGAAACCACTTGGGGCATAACACGTGATATAGATTTTTCGATATCTATTGCTGGATAATGGCCGCTGTCGGCTAACTCACGAGAAAGTACAATATGGCCGTCTAGTATGGCGCGTGCAGCGTCTGCAATTGGGTCTTGCATATCATCGCCTTCACTTAAAACGGTGAAAAAGGCTGTTATAGCACCTTGCCCTTCCCCCCCATTACCTGCTCGTTCAACTAAGGCTGGTAGTTTTGCAAAAACCGATGGTGGGTATCCTTTTGTTGCCGGTGGTTCTCCAACTGCTAAAGCAATTTCACGCTGAGCCATTGCGTAGCGAGTTACTGAATCGAGTAGCAGTAACACATTTAAACCTTGGTCTCTAAAATATTCGGCAATGGTCACTGCACTTTCACAACCTTTTAAACGCATTAATGGCGATGAATCGGCGGGTGCTGCAACAACAACAGAACGTTTACGCCCTTCTTCTCCAAGAATTTCTTCAATAAACTCTTTGACCTCACGACCACGTTCACCAACCAAACCAACTACAATGACATCGGCTTCGCTGCCCCTAGTCATCATTCCTAGCAGTACAGACTTACCTACACCAGAGCCTGCAAATAAGCCCATACGCTGACCTTGCCCTACGGTGATCACTGAATTAATAGCCCGCACCCCAACGTCCATTGGCTGGCTGATCGGACGTCTGGCTAAAGGGTTAATCGTATTTTGAGCAAACTTTAAATAATGTTCAGCGTTTATTTTACCAAGTCCGTCGAGTGGACGGCCTAAGCCATCAACCACACGCCCTAGTAGGCTCATCCCTACAGGTAATCCCAAATTATTTACTTGGGGTATTACTCGAGCACCTGGCAGTACGCCGGAAATATGATCATTAGGCATTAAGTATAAGGTTTGGTCGTTAAAACCAACAATTTCTGCGTCAACAAAACCATTCATGGTTTCAATTTTACATTGACTACCAACAGGCGCCCGCAGACCTTTTGCCTCTAAGGTAAGGCCAACAACACGCGTTAAAATACCCGCCACTGCAGGTGTGTAGGGCTTAATGTTTTGTTGATATTGCGACAAGCGTTCGCTCAAAGAAGCAATTTGCACAGACATAGTACGCCTAAAAAATATTTAGATATTACTATTATGCAAAAAGCTATCCAACGTTTCTTTGACGCGTGTTTTTAAAGTCATATCGAGCGAGGATTGCGCGGTTTTTACCTCACATCCACCTCTTTCAAGCGTGGGTTCGGGAACTAATTGCCAGTTATTGTCTGCTATAGTTTGCTCGCCATAGCTATCTTTTATAACCTCTAGATCGGTTGGGTTTAGATGCACTTTTACTTTTTCTTGTTGCGCATTTAACGAATCAATACTGTGTTTTAATGTATGTAAAATAACATCTGGCGATGTTTGTACTTCTTGGTATATAACTGCTTCAGCCAACATGCTAGCTAATTGAATAAGTTGCAACTCGGCTTGTTCATCCACTTTTTTTAGCGGTGAATTAAGTGCTTCTAAAATACCTTTAAGACTAATTAGTTGCTCTTCAATAATCGGTTTTATATCTTCTTGGCCTTGAGTTTTACCGAGCTCTAGCCCCTCTTTATAACCAGCTTCTTTTCCCTCACTAACGCCTTTTTCAAAGCCGTCAATGTAGCCTTGTTCATGACCTTGTTTAAGGCCTTCTTCATAAGCATCTTGTCTAATGCGTTCAAGCTCAACCATAGTAAGCTTTGGCAGCTCGGGTTCTTCGGGTTCATCAGCGGGCATTTCTTCGGCAAGCTCTTTTTTATAAAGCTCACTAAGGGGCGTACCATAGGCTGTTGAGCGGTTACCAAAGCTTTTTTCGTTAGGTGCTACATCGGGAATAGCCCAATGTTTTAATAATTCATCTGCTTCTTCAGCTCGAAGTGGACGCCCTTTGAGTTTGCTCATGGCTTACAAGAACTCCTCACCACCACCACCGCCTAACTGAATTTCACCCGAATCAGATAAACGACGTGCCGTTGATAGAATTTCTTTTTGGGCAGCTTCAACTTCACTAATACGTACAGGCGCCATTGCTTCTAAATCATCAGCCAGCATATCGGCAGCACGCTTAGACATATTGCCCAGTATTTTGTCTTTCAGACCGTCGTCTGCACCTTTGATTGCTTTCATTAATACATCTTGTTGTACTTCTCGTAGAATGGCTTGAATACCCCGGTCATCCACATCCATTAAGTTTTCAAATACAAACATAAGATCCTGAATTTGCTGAGACATCTCTTCGTCATGTTCACGAATAGAATCCATTAACTGCCCTTCTACGTTTGTATCTAGGTAGTTCATAATGTCTGCCGCGGCTTTTAAGCCACCCATTTTCGCAGCTTGTGCCCCTGCTTGTCCGGCAAATTGTTTTTCCATAATTTCGTTAAGTTCTTGCAGTGCAGCTGGTTGCACTTCTTCAAGGTTAGCGATTCGCATGGTTAAATCAAGACGAACTTTCTCTGGGAACTGCGCAATAATTTCTGCAGACTGCTCAGGCTCTAAGTAAGACAATACAATCGTTTGTATTTGGGGGTGTTCATTACGAATAATATTCGCCACCTGCTTAGAATCCATCCATTTGAGAGAATCAAGGCCTTTAGCCCCAGACCCCATAACAATTTGGTCAATAAGGCTGGCCGCTTTATCTTCACCCAATGCAGCAGTAAGCGCCTTTTTAATAAAGTCTTCTGACTGAAACCCTATAGTACTGAAGCTTTGAATTTGCTCAATAAATAAGTTGTGAACCGCACTTATTTTAGCCTGTGACAGGTCGTCTAACGCAGCCATTGCCATCCCAACTTTTTGAACTTGTTTAGGCTCCAAGTGCTTAAGTATTTGGGCTGCATCTTCCTCTGATAAGCTCAGTAATAAAATAGCGGCTTTATCTACACCGTCTAGCTTATCAACATCAAACGCTGCTGGGAGTTGTTTTTGTTCTTGATCTTGATCAGTCATCTTCTGTTAACCACGCTTTCACTACTTGTGATGATAGTTCTGGTTCATTGGCTACAAGGGCACGAATTGCTTTAAGTAAGTCTTCGTCGCCATGTAAATCTGGTAATTGCAGTGTACCATCGCTTGAGAAACCAATTGAAGCAGAATCAAAGTCTTTGTTTAGCATATCCAACGTGCTATCGCCAATGTCTACGCCTGCACTTAACGCATCTTCGTCATACTCTTCAAGTGTATCGTCTGGGTAAATTAAACGTTTAAGCATCGGTTTAACTACCGCCATTATGAGTACAATAATAACTAATGCACCCAGTACCAAGCGGATTATTTTCATAAACCAATCCTGCTCCCAAAGCGGCACGCTAATGTCAAAATCAGTTGCTTCGCGAACAAACGGAACCGTTACCACTTCAAGTGCATCACCACGCTGCATGTCAAAACCAACGCCACCTTGTAATAAACGACGAATATTTGACAGTTCTTCCACTGAACGCGGTGTCATTGTGGTTTCACCGTTTTCACCTACTTTTGGAATGTAGTCAACGGCCACCGACACGCTTATTCTGCGTATCACACCTGTTTGCTGGCGCTTATGTGAGATAGTTGTATCTAACTCATAGTTACGCGTCGCTTCTTTATGCGTTCTTGATGGTGAAGTTGCACTACCTGCGCCACCTTGTCCTGCTACTTCAGGGATATTAGAGTTTACTGGAGGCTGATTCGTCAGTGCACCAGGTATACCTACCGCTAAACCACCTATATTATTTTCTTCGAATGTTGTTTCGCTTCTTACTGCTGGTAAATCTGGGTTGTAGCGTTTTTGCGTCTCCTCAACAGCACTAAAGTCCATACTTAAATCAACTTGTGCAGTGTAGTTTGCAAGCCCTACAACAGGTATTAAAATACTGTCTATTTTTTCAAGATATTCTTGTTCACGTTTACGCTCTATGTCGTACTCTTTACGTGAACGTGCAGCAAGCGATGTTTGCGAGCCTGAATTTAGTAAGCGACCATTTTGATCCGTTACTGTTACACGAGCCGGCTCTAAACCTTGTACAGCTGATGCAACCATATCAACCACTGAGTCGACCTCTTCGCTATCTAGCGAACGCCCACGCTTAAGAGTAAGTACAACAGTTGCTGAAGGCTTTTTCTCTCTGCGCGCAAATACATTTTCTTTTGGAATGGCAAGCAATACACGTGCACGCGTAATATTATTGAGCTCTTCAATTGTGCGCGCTAACTGTTGTTCTCGGCCATGCTTTAAGCGTTCACGCTCTAAACGCTGACTTACACCAAACCCCATGTCTTGCATAATAATATCTGAACCCGATGTAGGGCCTTGCTCTAGCCCTTCACGAGTCATTAAAAGTTTAATATTTTGATACTCAGTTTCAGGGACGAGCACTACATTTCCATCTACTTGGTATTCAATTTTTTGTGCGTCTAAAAAGTCGAGCGTTTCAATAAGCTCTTCTGTCTGCATTTTACCAAGTGGGCGCATATCTGGCTGACGTGCCCAAATAATAATAAATATAGCAATCGCTAAACAAATGCCTAAAGCAATAACTAAAGTTACTTGGCGCAATAAATCAACGCCATTTAGCGAACTTAAGTAGCCTGATTTCTGTTCTTGTTGATCGTCGCTATCGCTTTGGTCCATTTCACCAGTAGCAAGAGCCAGATCGGTTGATTGATTAGATTGCGCCACAATAATTCTCCACTACCTAGTTAAACAGGCATGTTCATGATTTCTTTGTAAGCTTCGACAAGTTTATTACGAACCTGCACTGTCGCTTCAAATGCAACTGACGACTTTTGAGAAGCAATCATTGCTTCAGCCAAAGACACGCTCCTGTCGCCTGTTTCTACCGCCACTACTTTTTGTTTAGCATCTTGCTGCAAACCGTGCACAGTATTAATTGCATCCGATAGCATATCGCCAAATTGAGCGGTTGATGAGGCTTGTGTTTTTACTGGCAGCCTTTCGATTTGATTATTACGGCCAGCTTCTAAAGCCATTGATTGCATTTCTTGAAATACAGCGCTGTTTTGAATTTTCATAATTTGTCTCTGGCAATGCAGTTAACTCTTAACATGAATAAAGCACAAAGCATGCCAAAAAATTAAATTAATATTTTCAATGAGTTGCAAGGAATTTGACAAGTCAGAGTTTTGACAGCCCTAAATTCAAAGGGTAAATTTAGGGCTAAAAATGATGTTATGCGGGGAGTGAAATACCTAAATCGCGCATCTGCGCTAGTTTGTAACGTAAAGTCCGAGGGCTTATACCTAGCGTTTCAGCAACATCTTTTCGCTTACCTTGGCATCTTGCTAACGTTTCTAAAATAATGCGATGCTCTTTATCTTTTAGCTCATCCTTATAACTTCCCGTATCAACAGCCAATAAGTCTTGTTTTGTTGGCTCGGCTGGAGATGACTGTTCGTCATAATACGCTGAACTCATAGCGCCTTGGTCAATATCTCTATTAGTAGCACTTACTTGCTGCTGACTAGTATTTTGCGCACTTACAGATGCAGGCTCCATTACAAAATCTGTCGCCGCTGTATTTTCAATGAAAATAGCATGCTCGTTTAGAGTATCCCCAGTCCTAAGTATTAACGCACGTTGTATTACGTTATCAAGCTCACGCACATTACCAGGCCATGAATGAGCAAGTAATTTTTTCTCTGCGGCACTATCAAGATAAGCCATAGGCTCTTTACTTTTGTTTAAGTGGCGCTCAATTAAATGCTTAGCCAATACAAGGATATCTCCAGGTCGCTGACAAAGTGGTCGCCACATCAAAGGAAACACATTAAGCCTGTAATATAAATCTTCTCTAAATTGGTTTTCGGTAACCGCTTCTTTCAAATCTCGGTTACTTGTTGCAAGTATCCGTACATCTAACTGGATTGTTTTTCTTCCACCTAAGCGCTCTACTTCGCGCTCTTGCAACACACGAAGTAGTTTAGCTTGCAGCCCTAAATCCATTTCTGTTATTTCGTCGAGCAATATAGTACCGCCTTGCGCTTGCTCAAACTTACCAGGACACGCTTGAATTGCGCCTGTAAACGCACCCTTTTCATAACCAAATAAGGTTGCTTCAAGCATATTTTCAGGAATTGCTGCACAGTTAATCGCAACAAACGGCGCATCGCATCGGTTCGATTTATCATGAATATACCGTGCAAGCACTTCCTTACCTGAACCACTTGGGCCTAGCACCATAACGCTCGCATCAGAGCGTGCAACTTTACTTGCTAACTCTAAAAGTTGAATACTGCTGGGATCGGCAACAATGGGTCCGTCTGTCTCCTTTGCTTTTTCAGGTAAGTATCGACTTACCATATTAAGTAAAACCTCAGGTGCAAACGGCTTTGCCATGTAATCAATAGCGCCCAAGCGCATCGCTTCAACAGCATCGTCAATGGTAGCGTACGCCGTCATCATTAAAACAGGTAATTCAGGGTGGTTAAGCTTAATACTGCGTAGTAAATCAAGCCCACTCATAGTGCCCATTTGTACATCGCTCACCACCAGCGAAAATTGCTCTTTTTTCAGCAATAACATGGCTTGCTCTGCACAATTAGCCGCAATACATTCAATCCCCGACATTTCGAGTGTGTCAATTAAGGCTTCGCGAAGCCCTGCATCATCTTCGACAACTAAAATAGTGTTACTCATAATGATTCCTCTAATTTAGATGCGGTGCGAATAGGTAAAAGCAAACTAAAGCATGCTCCACCGCCTTTATTATTAGTCACGTCAACACGCCCCTGATGAGCGTTTGCAACCGAACTCACAACAGCAAGCCCTAACCCTGTGCCTTGGCTTTTAGTGGTATAAAAGGGTTCAAATATTTTTTCTGCTTGAGTTAAATCAATACCCGGACCGTTATCAGATACACTGATACGAACAAAATCTGGATTTTCCTCGTCAGTCGCAGCACTTAATTTTACCTCAGCGCCAGTACCAATGACTTGGATACTGTTATGGATTAAATTTTGAATTGCGCTGGCTATGGCTGATTTATTGCCTGTTATTTGAATATCTGGCTCTGGGAGGTTAACAGCTAAATGACTGTCATTTAGTGTCACCATAGCATCAGCACCCGCTTTTACCTCACTGAGTAACTGCTGCATAGACACTTGCTCAACAACTTGCTGATCGCCACTTTTGGCAAAAAGTAGCATATCGTTTACTTGAGTTTCTAAATCTTTTAAGCGTGACATTAACTTGCTTTGAAAATTATCGCGAGATGCCTCGGGTAAACGCTTAGAGCCCAAATTAGCAGCATAAAGCATGGCCGCTGAAAGTGGGGTTCGAACCTGGTGTGCAAGCGACGCCACCATTTTACCCAAAGCACTTAGGCGCTGCATATGAGCAACTCGCTTTTGTAAACGGCGTGTTTCACTCAAGTCGGTCATTAAAATTAGCTGGCCCGGCTCGGGCGCTAACGCTGTTATATCAAGCTTAATTAAACGGCCATCTTTCAGTGATACTTCGTGACCATCGTCTTGATGCGGTCTAAAAGAGCGTTGAATAACGCTAAACCACTTTTCACCTTCTAAAGGTTCGCCTAACATATCAATGGCTATTTGGTTGGCCTTTGCAATCATTCCTTTACCATCAAGCACAACCACACCTGCGGGCATGGTATCAACTAAATGTGAAAGCCAACTTGCTTGCTGACGCAGATCGCTTAACTCACCTATGTACTCCTCTTGAAGTAAACATGGGTTATACTGATTTGCAGAAATAAACTGTGGTTTAAGCACGCTCGCAAGGGCCATAATCAACTCTCGAATTTGTATAGATACAGAGCTTAATGCACAATGTGTACCAAAATTTATTTACATTATTTTCATTGACTTACAATAATAATAGCGTGACATAAAAATGACGCGCATAAAAAGGAATATGTATGAGTGAGCAAAAAAAATGCCGATGTGCTTGGTTAGACGCCACCAAGCCCGATTACGTTTTATATCACGATTTAGAATGGGGCGTCCCTGTTTACGATGACCAAACACTGTTTGAATTTATAACGCTAGAGTCGGCTCAGGCAGGCTTAAGTTGGTATACCATTTTAAAAAAACGACAAGGATATAAAAATGCATTTGCTAATTTTAATGTAGATAAAGTCGCGTTGTTTACCCAAGACGATGTTGAGCGTTTAATGCTTGATGAAAATATCGTACGAAACCGTTTAAAAATTAACGCCACAATAAATAATGCCAAGCAATTTATAAACATTCAAAAAGAATTTGGCAGTTTTAGTGCGTATCAATGGCAGTTTGTTGATAACAAACCGATCGTAAGCAATTTAAATTATACCGAAGAGACGCCTGCAATCACCAAAGAATCAACAGCCTTCGCAAAGGATTTAAAAAAGCGCGGCTTTAAATTTTTAGGCCCTACCACGGTATACGCTCATATGCAGGCCTGCGGTATGGTTAACGATCATAGTAATGACTGCTTTAGAAAAGAAGAAATTATTGAGGCTTTTTGTGGTGAGTAAGCAGCTAAACAGGTAGGTGTGTAATTAAAAGCTTTGCTTTTCACGCGAGCAAGCCCGGCGTCTACCGCCATGGTTTAAGTTTGTGTTTATCTTGTAGACGCCAAGCTTGCGTGACGGGCAAAGCCCGTAAAGTGATTGATCATAAATGATTAAAATAACGAAGAGTATTTCACTACTTTCGTACTGCTAATCTCTTGAAAGGTTGTACTTTTTCATTTTTTCGACCAGTGTTGTTCTTCTTACGCCCAGTATTTCAGCTGCCCGAGCCACAACGTAATCATATCGTTCTAAAGCTTGGGTAATTAAGCTGATTTCAAGCTCAGCTAAATACTCTTTAAGCTCAATGCCATCTTCGGGTAATACGCCTGAGCCAGCTTGGTTAAATTCAGGCTCTGGCTCATTGTCATAATCACTAAACCCTGTGCTGAATATATCGTTAAAGGCATCTTTTTCCATAAGTTCTTCAGGATATTCAGGCTCATAAGCATCTACCTCAATGTAACGATATTTATTGGGTAGATCAGGGATGTCCACTACCTTTTCAGGGAACATTATAACCATGCGCTCAACCAAATTCGCAAGCTCACGGATATTACCCGGCCATGCATGCTCTTTTAAACTTTCGATCGCTCGCTCAGTAAATTTAGCTGTCGTGCCCGTTTGCTCGTTTACGCGACGCATTAACTCCTTAAGTAGTAACGGAATGTCATCAGCACGCTCACTTAACGACGGGTTCTCTATAGGGAATACATTTAACCGGTAATATAAATCTTCACGAAAGCTGCCTGCTTCAATCATGGTTTCGAGATTGCGGTGTGTTGCAGCAATAACACGTACATCGGCTTGAATCGCCTTAGTGCCACCTACACGCTCATAGCTTCGTTCTTGTAATACGCGTAAAAGTTTAACCTGCATTTGTAGCGGCATATCACCAATTTCATCTAAAAACAGCGTACCGCCTTGCGCCAACTCAAAACGGCCTTTACGCGCAGAAATAGCCCCTGTAAACGCCCCTTTTTCGTGGCCAAAAAGTTCACTTTCTAATAGTTCTGCAGGTATAGCTCCACAGTTTACAGGCACAAATGGCCCTGTACTTCGTTTAGATAGCAAGTGAACGTTACGTGCAACCACTTCTTTACCAGTACCTGACTCACCTAAAATTAAAACGTTTGCATCTGTTTTTGCTACTTGTTCAATTAAAAAACGGACCTCTTTTACGGCTTGTGTTTCACCTACAAGGCCATCAAAAGATTTATGTGACTGAGTATTTTTGTGCTCCCCCGGCAACATACGATGATATTGCTGGCAATCATGAAGCAATTGTGTGGTCACTTCATGATTAAATGGCTCACAAATAAGTCCAACTACATTAGCAATGCTAAGTAATGGTCTTAACGTTTCACCTATTAATAAAAATGGAAGTGTTGGGTAGCGCTTAATTAAGTTTTCGTGATCGAGAGACTGTAAAGCCCCTAAAATGACCATGCACTCATGCTGCTGATATTTTGCACACTCTTGTTCAAAGTTGTCTTCATCTAAACGATGAGTAACCTCACCGATAAAACCAAGTGATGCGTTTAACCCAATAGAGCGATTGTTATTATTATCTAAAATCAGGATCATAGTTAGCGAGCCGTGCTTCACTCTTTAATGTAATTAACTAAATTGTAAGCCAGTTAAGCACGGATGCAAGTGATAGCGGCAGTTTTTTGACATAAACGCCAAAAAACAGACGCACTCGTTAATTCAATCATACTTAAGAATTAACTATTAAGTATTAATATTTAAAGTAAGCCTAAAATAGACTCTGCAGATTGGTTAGCCTGGCCACGAAGAGCAACTGATGATTGCGCTAAAATATCATTAGACACTTGTTGAGAAATTGCTAGGGCGTAATCGGTATCTTGAATGCGGCTTTGACTGGCTGCAATATTTTCTTGCTGCGTCCCTAACCCTTTAATTGTGCTTGCCAAGGTATTTTGAAATGCACCTAACTCAGCTCGTTGTGCATTAATTTCATCATTTGCTTGCTTACTGATGTCAATAGCCGCTTGAGCACCGGCTTGGCTTGAAATATCAATGGTTGATAACGCAGAGGCAAAACTACCATCTGTAGAGTTTACCGTTTGGTTTGTATTCGCATCAGCACCAACTTGAAACGTGACAGCTTGACCATCAAATAAAGGCTTTCCTGCAAAACTCGCATTTTCGAACGTTTCAGATATTTGGCTTTGCAATTGCACGACTTCTTCTTGCAACGCAGCACGATCATTGTCAGTCAATGCACCGTTACCCGCTTGAATTGATAACTCTTGAATACGCGAAACGGCATCATTCACACCACTCAAGTTAGCTTCGCTTACTTGAGTATATGAAATCCCGTCATACGCATTACTTACAGCTTGGCTAAAACCATTTTGCTGTGAAGTAAGCCTATCAATAATTTGCAAAGCCGCTGCATCATCTGCTGCGGTATTTACTTTTTTACCTGTTGCAAGTTGCTCTGCAAGTTTGTTATTTGTTTGCTGAGTTTGGTTTAAAAAGTTAGCTGATGCTGATTGAATTTTCATAACGGCCTCCGTGGTGCTGACTGATTAAATTATAGCTTAATTTGCGAAATTTTGCCCTTTGTACCATTGTTAGACTAAATTAACTTGGCACTTTGCTTGCTTAGTGGTTAAAGTATTGAGATGTGTATTAAAAAATCACGTTTGCGTGTCATATAACGCCAATAATAAATAATTTGGGTAGCACTATGTTCGATAACAAAACAATTTTAATCACCGGTGGTACCGGTTCATTCGGGAAAAAATACGTCAAGACACTACTTGAGCGTTACAATCCAAAAAAAATCATTATTTTTTCACGCGATGAACTTAAGCAATTTGAAATGCAACAAGAGTTTGACCAACCTTGTATGCGTTATTTTATTGGCGATGTAAGAGATAAAGACAGATTAATACGTGCCATGCGCGGTGTAAACTACGTTATTCATGCAGCTGCTTTGAAGCAGGTTCCGGCCGCTGAATACAACCCAATGGAATGTATCAAAACAAATATTAATGGGGCCGAAAACGTAATTGATGCAGCCCTTGATAACGATGTTGAAAAAGTAATCGCTTTGTCTACTGATAAGGCTGCAAACCCAATTAATTTGTATGGCGCCACAAAACTGGCATCAGACAAACTTTTTGTAGCCGCTAATAATATTGCAGGTGGCAACCGCACTACCTTTTCTGTTGTTCGCTACGGCAATGTGGTGTGCTCTCGCGGCTCTGTTGTGCCAGTTTTCCAAAAGTTTATTGATGAAGGGCGCGATCACATCCCAATCACACACGATGAAATGACTCGCTTTTGGATAAACCTTCAACAAGGCGTCGATTTTGTACTTACTAATTTTGAACGCATGTTAGGCGGTGAAATTTTCGTTCCTAAAATCCCTTCAATTCGTATTACCGATCTTGCAAAAGCAATGGCACCTGACTTACCACTAAAAATAATTGGTATTCGCCCTGGTGAAAAACTTCATGAGGTTATGTGCCCCGCTGATTTATGTTTTGAAACCTACGAGTACAACGACCACTTTGTTATTGCCCCAGGTATTAAATTTAGTAGCCGTAGTAATGACTTTACCGTGAACGCAATTGGCGAGACTGGCAAGAAGGTAGACCAAGGATTTGAATATAACTCTCTTCATAATTCGCATTACATGACGATTGATGAGATTAGAGAATTTAACACCCAGGCATTAAGTTAAAGCTGAATAAAATAAATGATTCCATACGGTAAACAACTAATAAGCCAAGCAGATATTGATAGTGTTGTAGCTGTTTTACAGTCTGACTGGCTGACTCAAGGGCCAAAAGTACCGGCTTTTGAAGCTGCTATTTCAAACTATTGTAATGCTCAATATGGTATTGCTGTTAATAGCGCGACTTCGGCACTACATATTGCATGCTTAGCATTAAATGTAAGCGAAGGTGACACTGTTTGGACCTCGCCAATTTCTTTTGTGGCCTCTGCCAATTGTGCGCTTTACTGTGGTGCTAAAGTAGACTTTGTAGATATAGACTTGGCAACTGGCAATATGTCTGTATCAGCCCTTACTGATAAGCTGATTAGCGCAAAACAAAATAATTGTTTACCTAAAGTCGTTATCCCTGTGCACTTGGCAGGCCAATCTTGTGATATGAAAGCCATTTATGATTTATCAAAGCAGTATGGTTTTAAAATCATTGAAGATGCATCACACGCTATTGGCGCGCAATATAATGGCAATAAAGTAGGTTGCTGTGAATTTTCAGATATAACCGTATTTAGTTTTCATCCAGTAAAAATAATTACCTCTGCTGAAGGCGGTATGGCGGTTACTAATAATCAACAGCTTGCAAAAAAACTACAGCGTTTAAGAAGTCATGGGATCACCAATGACTCTAACGAAATGACCGAGCCAAGCCATGGCCCTTGGTATTACCAGCAAATAGAGCTTGGCTTTAATTACCGAATGACAGAGCTACAAGCTGCACTTGGCCTCAGCCAACTTGATAAACTTGATGAATTTGTTACTACCAGAAACGCATTCGCTATTTCATATTCTAATGCGTTTGAAACTATGCCTCTTTCGCATTTAAAACAACTAACGCAGTGCTATTCAAGCTACCATTTATACGTAGTTAAACTTGCTGACGAACATAGTCACCTTCACAGGCATATTATTGAGCAATTGAGAAGTAAAGGCATTGTTAGTCACCTTCATTATATCCCAATACACACTCAACCTTTTTATAAAGCAATGGGGTTTAAAGACAGCGACTACCCCAATGCGATGAAATATTATAAAACAGCATTCACAATACCTTTGCATCCTCAACTAACAGAGCAAGAACAAAGCTATATTATTAATGAGGTTGGTAAGTTACTGTGAAGCTAGCACTTGGTACTGTTCAATTTGGTGTTGACTACGGAATAAGTAACACACTAGGCAAAACACACCGCAAAGAAATAAAAAAATACTCAACCTCGCTAAAAGCGAAAATATAACGACCATTGATACTGCATCAGCCTATGGTAATGCTGAAGCCGAACTAGGCCAGTGCTCACTAAGTCCATTCGATATAGTTAGTAAAATTCCACCTATACCTAACTTAACCAATGTTGATGATTTTATAACAAAAACTGTTAAACAGTCTCTTTGTGACTTAAATTGTGACGCTTTATATGGATTACTACTTCATCGCTTTGTAGACTTTAAGCAATTCCCTGTTGCGCTTGATTGCTTAAAGCAATTAAAGGCAGATAACAAAGTAAAAAAGGTGGGTGTATCTTTATATTCACCACATCAGCTTAGCGATGATGTATTAACATTTGCAGATCTAATTCAGTTACCACTAAATATTCTTGATCAGCGCTTTGTTCTATCAAATTCATTAAAACAGCTAAAAGCTGCGAATGTAGAGATTCATACTCGTTCAGCCTTTCTGCAGGGGTTATTGCTGATGCATAGTGGCACGCATCCAGATTACTTTAAACCTATTGCACCTTTATTGGAAAAGCTCACCAAGCTGAGTAACCACTTAAATATCTCTAAGTTATCGCTAGCATTAAACTATGTGGTTAGTATTAATGAAGTAGATAAAGTGGTTTTAGGCGTCAACAGCGAACAACAGCTTAACGAAATTTTAAGCAGCCTAACAACAAGCGTATCACACATAGATTTCTCTGAGTTTAGCCTAGTTGATGAGCAATTTATTAATCCAGCACGTTGGCAATTAAACTGATAACGATTGGTAGTGAGTATGTGTGCCTGTATATGTGTTAATTAATTTAACCGTTTCAACGGGCCCAACGTTAAATAAGCAATCGATTATACTAAGATGAGAAATAAATTCCCCCTTAACTTGTGGGTATTTTGGATGGGTAAAGTTTTGATAAAAAACTTCAATATCATTTTTAACTAATGCCCCGCCTGGGGACTCTTTTTCAATGTAAGCTTGCGCGCCCACTGGTGACAAATAATTATTACATTCTAACTCATTACAAATAGATACTAGCCGAGCATCTTTAACACCAGACACGCCTTCAAGCTCTGAAGCAATAAATGTCGAAGTCGTTATATTCATATAGTCCATTAATGCTCTTATAATTTTAATATTCATTTGAGCCAAAAAAGTAATGCTTTCGTCTTTATAAATAGAATCTAAAAGTGGAAATAACGAACTATAAAACGGTGCTTTTGCGTAGCTTTCAGCAATGCTTTTAAGATGCTTTCTTCGCCAAGGATTTGCACTAACAAATTGAGTATTTTCAATTGTTGCTGTCATCCTTCCTTTTGGGGTACTTACCGGACAAGTCAGCATAAGTTCTTGTCTGCCTGATTTAATTTTATTTCTAACGTGCCAATCACTTTTTTCAAGCTTTACATTGTCTAAAAATACAAATTTATCGGCGCTATTAATTAAGCCAAAATAACCTAACCAGGGTAAGTAAGTAGGCTGCATTATGCTCAATAACATGTTGTTTCGCTCTTACTTAATTGCATTGTAAACTCATAAGGGTAACCACCTGGCTTAGTAACGTAATCATGCTTTAGGGAGACAAAAGGTGTCATTGTTGTTTTGCATAATTCGAATAGCTCTAAGGGTGAGACATAAAAAAGAGCTTCATTTTTAAATTCTACGAATGTCGATAACGCATTAAAAACAACCGACTTCTCACACTGCCTAATACTTTTTTGCAGGGTTAGCGTTAAAAAGCCCATATTATCAGTCATTTTATTATTAAACACGCCACTAATAAGCACATGGTCATAGCCTTGTGCTATCTCATCTTTATATATATCAAACACTTCAAACTGAGCTTTTGCATCAGAGCTAAATTTGGCACTGGCAACATCTATAAATTCTGGCACAAAGTCGTAACCTAAATACTCACCGGTAAAGCCGTTTTTTCTTAGATACAAAAGCATATCACCCAAGCCACAGCCTAAATCAATAACTCGACTACTTGATGAAATCATATCCAGAAATATCGCAAACCTTACGTTTTGTGATTCTTTAGATACATGCTGTACTGATTTGTGGCTATCACCATACTCTTTATACAGAGACTGATAATATGACTTTAGAATATTACTTGTCTTGGTAGTCATTTATAAACATTACCATATTGGTTAATTGCTCTTGAGGTGTTTCTGGACGAACAAATAAATTTATAATTTGCTCATCAATTAATGACGCATTTGGATAATGCCCATTGGTTTGTAATTCACCTAACGATTTATAATGCTTAGTAAAAGTTATACCATTCTGTTTTGCTTTAGCTAAAAAGTGAGCTCTATTTTTTATGAGTAAAGGGTAGCGCCAATACGTTACGTCAGCATCAAAACTTGCTTTTACAAAAAGCGAATTAATGATGTGTTTTTGCAGATAATCTACATTTTTTTTTCGAACTTGCATTTGCTTATTTAAATTTAAAAAGCGGTCATTTAATATTTCAAATTGTTTTGAGCCACTAAATTGAGCCATTTTATTATCATTTAAAAACCCCTTAGCACATTCGAATAAACGCTCAGAGTTAGTCAAAACAGCTCCGCCATATTGATTATCAATAGGTTTATCATAACCAAAACTCAAAATAGAAAGGTCGCCAAAGCTGCCTAATGGTTTGCCTTTATATGTACTACCATACGCTAAACACGCATCTTCTATTAATGTAATGTTGTTCTGTTTTGCAAAATTTGCTATTTCATCAATTTTACAATAATGCCCGTAACCATGAACGGCCACTATTACTGATACAGAATCATTAAAAACGGCCTCTATATTATTGACTTCCATAGATAAAGAGCACAATGAAACATCAGCCAGAATAACGTTGTACCCTGCCATTTGAATAGCAAACAAAACAATCGGGCAACAGCTTGCCGGCATTATTACTGAGCTACCCTTTGGAGCCTGTGAGGCATTTAGCGCAGCTATAAGCGCAAAGCTGCCAGAGCTAGTCAATAATGCATGCCGACGGTCAAATTTAGTAGCAATAAAGCTCTGTAATTGAGTTAAACCCATAACCTCAAATCCTTGCGATAACGAGATAAAGGAAAGCTCTCTGGCTGAGTAAGTATTTCTACTTTTTTGACACAGTGCTGTAAATCAGTTTCTAGTTGCTCAAAAGAAAAAAAGCGCCATAGAGAATAACGATGTATTAATGGAATCGTTTTTTCATATTCCAGATCACTTGAACTTTTTATATCATGCTCAAAGTGTTTATCTAGTATATCGCCAATCAAAATTACGCCACCGGGCCTGCATACTCGTATCATTTCTTTAATCACATCAAGTGCATATTGATAGCTTGGGAAATAATGAAAAATACTGTAACTCAGCACTCTTTCAAACTCATTGTCTGCAAACTGAAGATCACTGGCTTGTGATTGATAAAAGACGCCTTGAGGAAGCAATTTTTTTGCTTCATCGATCATTGCTTGAGAATAGTCAACACCTGCATATTGTGAGCATTTTTGTAATTTTGATAGTAGTAATCCGTTGCCACAGCCTACATCTAAAATACTATTCCCCTGCGCTGAGAGCATCAGTTTTTGCTCAACATCATCGCAAAGAGCCTGCCAAAGTGTATCGTCAAAGGGGCGCCCGACCTGTGCTTTAAAATCACTGTTTATACGAGCAATTTCATCCCACTCTGCTTGTTTAGAATTAAACTCACTCATTTGATACCTTTATGATTTCTTGTGCGAATTGCTCGGTTGAATCGAGAAAATATGATTTGAGCATTGTAGCTCTTTGCAATTTAATATCTGAATGTAAAAATCGCTCAATGTTTAATGTTAAGCTTTCAACCGTTGCATCTTCAGCAAGACCTAAGTCAAAGGTTAAATGTGCGCTGGCAAGTTCCAAAGTGTCTTTATGTTGTGCATTCGTTTGCGAGATAGCACAATTAGGTATAAGGCAAAAACCGGCTTCATATTTTGTAAGTCCCCCGCCATTAATAATCAAATCAGTTTGCTTGTAAACAGCAGACATATCATCAACAAATCCTAAAGCTTGGTAAGTATTATTTTTTAAACTAATAGAAGGCATTTTTTGATCTAGTAGAATAATTTCTTTATTTACAAACAACTTATCTAAGGCGTAAACAACATGGGTAGCCACATCAAATCGATCATTACCGCCAATAAAAACCAAAATACTCTCAATACTATTTTTAAAATGAACTTGAGAGCGACTTTGCCTTAATGATAATAACTCTTGAGCAAATGAAAAGTAACGAACTCCTAACCTATGTTTAGCAGTTGCGCGACAAAACGCTTCAGCGTTAAATCTAAAATTCACAATAAGATCTATAAAGTCGTAATTGTATTGATCAAAGTCGTCAATGATACATAACTTCAATCCTATTTTTTTTAATTCAAATAATTGCTCAAAAGTAAACTGATAGCTATCAGCAAGTACCGTCATATGTGGTTCAAAAATAAAGCCACTATCCGCTACAGTGAAACCAAAATTCTTTATACGCTGGGTAGAAAACTGATCAAAATCGCCAAAAAAAATAATATTACTACAAGGCTGCAATGCAAAGGTCGCTCTAGCAACATTCAGACACCTTGATAGATGCCCAAAGCCTGTTTTTACAGTCCCACTACAATAAAAAATAAAATCAGCCAACAGTGCAATACTCTTTTAATTCTTTATGAGCAAGAGCAAGTACGTCAGATAACAACCAACAACGACCGCTAAACCTACCCGACACAATAATATTTTTAAATGAGTTCGTTAATGTTTCATAATTTAGCTGCGTTGTATTACAAAACTCATGCGTAGGTACAGGAAAAGTATTATCTATTTTTTGTACGCACCCACTTTTCATTTTTGTATCAGGCGATATCACCCCCATATTTTTAAGATCAATAATACCCTGCTCTAATGTGTATGTAGGATCTGCTTTATACCTTAAAACCTCTGCCGATACTTGATACTTGTCACTTTGTCTTAAATTATTGTACAGCGTAACCCTGAAAATATCCGAACATGGGTCCCAATTCCAAAGATAATGCGATTCTCGATTTAAAGGCTGCTTATCAAAGGTAAAATGCAAGATATTTGCAGTCCTAAATATAGGTTTATAATTTGCGATCGATAAATTAGCGGCCTTTAGTGCAAATACAGGCGGCGCGCTCCAAAATAATAAATCACATTTAATACGTGAGCCATCGCTAAGGCTAAACGCGGTGACTAAATCATCTTGATATTCAATGTCTAAAACTTGGCTATTACAGCGAATTTCAACTCCCAAAGACTCTGCTTTTGCCTGCAATTGGTCAATCCAAACTTGCGCGCCTTTGGGATTGTTTGGGTAGTAATAATTTGGAAGGTTAGTACCTTGCGCTACAAGTAACGCTTCAAATTCAGCAGCGCTATGATAACCCAGCTTTTTATCAAACTCAGGATGTTGTTTTAACACGCGTGACAAAGATGCATTAAATGCTTTTATTCTTGTAGCACCAAAATAATTTATGCTGGTATTTTTAGCTAAATCAGTAAATGATACATCGCTGCCATAAAGCTTATTTATAACTGGTTTTGCAAGATATTGATAAAACACTACACCTAAAGTTTCGCATAAATATTGCTCAATGTTATCGGCCTCAGACTCCGATGTGAGCGACATAAACTCACCGATGCCTTGTTTGTAAAGTGCTGAATCTAACTTTCTTGCATCAATAGTTTGCGTTTCTAAATCCCACTCACCTGCAAAATAATTACCTGTTTTGAGCTGTGTAAATGTATGCCAATTTTTAGAAAACTGAGGAAGATTGAATAATATCTCGTCTATTTCAGCAACACCCGTGCTAGCTGGAATATGTGTGCCTTGATCGTAATAATTACCAGCATCGTCAGCGACCGAGTTAAGCAAGCCACCTAATGATTCAGACTGCTCAATTAATACAACGCGATCGTAATGTTTGCGCAATAAAATACTTGCCGTTATGCCGCAAATTCCACCACCGACCACTGCACATGTTCTCATAACTAGCCTCTTGACTCGTTTGTTAATGCAAAGCTAACCCTATCACCTAACTCTACATCACTTGTTAAACTTAACCCTAGTACATCGTCAAAATGCTTAGTATGTAAGCCAAAGCCAGGCCTAACAGATTTAATATCGTGTTTTGTAATAACGTGGCCTTTTTTTAAGTCTTTAGCAAAATAAAGTGAGCGCCTCGCTAACATATTCTTTTTAGCTGAATCAGTTATGTCATAGGTCACACCGCCTACTGCCTTTTCTGCGTCTCTTACTGACTTAACGAGTAATGAAAATTCGTCTTTATCTAATGAGAAAAAGGCATCAACCGAGTCGTCAGATTTATCAATAATAAAGTGCTTTTCAATTATTTTGGCACCCAGCGTCACACTCACAATGGGTGAAATAATACCTTGAGTATGATCCGACAAACCAGCAATACAATTAAATCGTTTAGCTATATCTGCAATAGTTGCTAAGTTGCATTCTTCTAATGGGGTTGGATAGGCTGTCGTACACTTTAATATTGCAATGCTGTCACAGCCATTATTACGCAATGTAGAAACCGCTAGTTCAATATCAGCTAACTCAGCAATTCCTGTAGAAAGAATTACAGGTTTGCCTGTTGCCGCAACATATTTCAAAAGAGGAATATCTGTTATTTCCGGCGAAGCTATTTTATATACCGGCGTATTTAATGATTCGAGTAAATCAACGGAAGATTCATCAAATGGAGAAGAGAATATATCAATTTCGCAACGTTTGGCTTCTTCAAACAACGCTTGATGCCATTCCCAAGGTGTAAACGCTTTTTGATAAAGTGAGTGCAAAGACACGTGTTCTTGCCAAGGATTGTCGCTAGGCAAACAAAAATCTGGCTTTGAACAATTTAGTGTAATTGTATCTGCCGTGTACGTTTGTAGCTTTACGGCATCTGCCCCAGCCAACTTAGCTTCAGCGATTAATTTTTTCGCTTTATCAATGTCTCCACCATGATTAGCAGACATTTCAGCTATGATGTAACACGGACTATTTTCATCGATTATTTTATTGTTAATTTTCATAATAAGTCCAAAGCCAATTAATGTTGCTCATTTTGTAATGAAATAGCTAACCCTTCGTTACGAATAACTTGGCTATTAATCTGTTTAATGAGTGGATGAGCATCGAGTATGTTTTTTATACTTTGATAGTTAATGTTAACCGTATCGTTAGTAAAACGTGCTAATTCTTTAATAACCTGCCAATCTTCAGGTGTATCTAATGTAAACCGATAGCAGCTGTCATCTGTCGTGCTTTGCATTTCATAGGTAGAAAATTGATTTAGTTTATTTTCGTAAAAATGTAACGTCACGTGTTCACGTTCAGACTCCCTGAGTTCGGCCGTGTTTAATGATGATAGCGAGCTCTTTGTGAAAACCTCACAATCAACGCCCTCAGCAAAATGCTCACTCAAATAAGCATAATCAACCTGTTTTTCAAAGTATGTCTGCAATAATAAATCACAAACGCCAGCATCAACAAAAGGTGAATCGCCTGTTATTCTTACAATATGCTCAGAGGGATACTTCTTGCTTGCTTGTTGAAAGCGCTCTAAAACATTTTCTTCTGAACCTCTAAACACGTCGATTTTATGGCGTTTAGCTAACTCAACTAATTCATCATTTTCTTTGTTAAAAGAAGTCAGAAGAACAATATTATCAATGTATCTTGATTGCTTTAAACGCATAACAATGTGCAAGATAACGGGGATCCCGTTTATTTCTTTTAACACCTTTCCTGGTAATCTTGACGATCCCATTCTTGCTTGAATAAAGGCAGTAACAGACTTCATTAATTTAACCTTTGAAAGCCACTGTGGCATACCGGACCGTTAATTAGGCTTTCTATATCGACATTGCTGTCTAATGACTCCTGAAGAAAATAAAAAACCTCTCTCATTGCATCAATATATTTATCGCAAAGCTCATCAGTATGGGCTATCGAAAGGTAAATCACATTACTCGCTAAAAACCCTCTTCTAAGCATTTCTTGAGTAAATAGTGTTTTTAACGCCAATGCATGATCACCTGGAAATATAAATATAGGAACACTATCAATACCTATAATTTTTAGGTTAAAACCTGTTTGCCTGACCACTTCTTCAATGCGCGATTTTAGTCTTGCACCAGTTTCATTTAAGCGTTTAGGGATATCATCTCGTTGAAATATTTCTAATGTTTTTAACGCTGCTGTAAAGCCAACCCGTTCGGTCCAATAAGAACTACTGATGAAGGATTGCTGCGCTGCATCCATCACTTCAGAACGACCTATTATAGCGCCTATTGGATGACCGTTACCCAACGCCTTTCCTAACACACAAATATCAGGCTCTATCGATGTTAAAAGATGAGACGCCCCTGTGTTAAGTCTAAAACCAGATGATATTTCATCAAAAATTACAACGATGTTATGTTCAACAGCTAAATCTTTCACAGCTTGTAAAAAGGCAACATCCGGCAACCCATGACGAAAAACTTCCATCATAACAACGCCAAGGTTATCACCGTGAGCATCTATGATTGCCTTAAAGCCATCAATATCACCTTCCTTAAATGGCACCACGGTATTTTGTAATTGCTTAGGAACACCAGCAGGCCTTAAACCAGGTAATAACTGCTCATCTAAATTTTCAGCGTCTGTTATATTTGTTGCTAAGTACCAATCATGCCAACCATGGTAGCCGCAAAAAGCAACAACATCTTTTTTACTATAGGCACGAGCAATTCGCACTGCTAACGCACACGATTCACCACCAGTACGAGTAAAGCGGACAGCTCCCGCCCAAGGGTGTATCTCAATAAGCTTTTCGGCTAACTCCACCTCTTCATGACAGTTCAAACTACTCATGCTTCCGTTAGAAATCGAACTTATTACCGCATCGTTAATTTCATCATTAGCATAACCTAAAGAACTAGTACCAATTCCCATAATAGAGAAATCATAGTAATGATTATCATCTAAATCCCAAACTTCACAGCCTTTAGACTTTTTATAATAGGCAGGCCATTGGTCGGGTAAAAACATTTCGGCACGCTTTGAAAGTAATTGATTCCCACCAGGAATAATTTTTTTGGCCTTTTGCCAAAGCTCTGCACCCGAATTGCTTTTTGATGACATGTTTTTTCCTTAGGAATAATAAGTTTAAATTATTTATTAACTATTATAATGAAATTTCGCTTACGCTCTAATAACTTATCGGCAATTTAAAAAAAAGACTTAGGAAGAATAGATATTTTTTATAGAAGTGATTTTTTCATAAACAAACCATGGTCAGTTTGTTCGCTAATTTCAAAGCCCAATTTTTTATAAGCAGAAATTGCAGGTGTATTACCTTTATCAACACCAAGTATTATTGTTTCGGTATGAAAGTGTTTTGCCAAGTAATCTGCACTTATAGAAATAACCTCAGCTGCAACACCTTTACCACGCCACTGAGCCTCACCTAACAAAATCCCCATTGTTGCGGTTTTATTAACTAAATCTATAGGTTCATACTTTATATTGCCGATGTGTTCACCATCAGTAAAAATGCCCAACAAAATAGCTGCTGGGTCATTATTTTTAGCTTTAATATAGTTCTTCAACTCGTCTAAAGATGACGATTTATAACTAATAAACTCTTTAGCTTTACTATCGTCAAACCAGCTTAGGTAGCGATATGTTGCATCAGCCTCTGTTAAGAGTGAAAGAACAAATCGTTTACTCTTAATCTGCATATTGACTAGCTCACCGAAGGCTTTGAGTAATCGAAGCTGTAATCACTTAACTCATTCCAACGGTCTCTGTATTGCTGTGGAGCATCAGCAATAAAATCTCGCCAAAGTGTTTTAGCTTTTTCATAGTAAGGGACTATCGTTGTCTCATCACCAAAGTTATAAAGTAGCGAAATAAGTACTGAGGTAACGTAAAGCGACTCACCTTCAAGTAGCAGATAAAGATGTGTGTATCTTGGATGGTTTTTAAATGAGAACAAATACCTTAAGCTCTCAAGTAACTGCTCTAAAGCTTCGGTTCGATTTAAAATTGGACCATCAAGTATCTCAACCATAGTGTTACATAGCTGCTCAAACTCATCAAAATCTAAATAGTCTGTCAAACACACGTTTTTATCTACTGCAGAAAATGGCTGAGTTTTTATATGTTCAATAACTTCATTTTTAGAAAAACTAAATTCTTCTAGTAAAATATCATCCGATCTCAAGGGCATACTGCCCTTAACGGCAGCGCCATCACTGCAATTAAAACAATTTATCCCTGCATCGAGTTTAGACTCTAAAAAACGTTCCATTTGCACTTTACCAGTATGCATAAAGTGATCTGTTATGATGCTTTCGCCAAAATTACCAGGCACAATGAGTTCGCCACCCATCTTTAAGGGCGCATGTATCGTTTCCCCCTCACCCGAGTAATAATAGCTGCCTTTTGAATGATGGTGATTGGGATCTTTATAACCGTTATCGGCTCCGAAAAGGTAGATATTTTTAAACTCCATACTACCAAAAAAGCTCAGCGCGGTATTACCCACCAAGGGGTTACTAAACCCTATTGTTGATGTGATCCTGCCATTATTTAAAAACTCAGATATATGAAATAAAGAGGTGCCCGCTTCGTTACTTTTCAATGCTACTCCGCACCAGCCGAATAAATCTAAAACTTTGGGGTACATTACATTGAGAACGAGCAAGTTTATTTTCTGGCGTGTATGCTCAGGAATGAATGCAGTTAAAAAGTCTTCAGTTGCTTTTGTCCTTTCCAGTGCGACATGAAAATCTGGTGTTATGCCTTGCTTGAGCAATGCTGTCGTCGCAGAGTTACAAGCAACAATAATGACTTTATCTTGTAACTTTTTAATCGTATCGATGTCATTATCTAATGACGGGCCATTAGCGACGATAAAAATAGGGAAATGATTGTAAGTTTCTGAAATCTTTTTTGCTGGTTGTAGTAAATTTATAGGTTTTAAAGAGTTATCCACTGAATGAGCAACACTTAATAGTGCATCATCAAAAAAGCCCCACCCCATAAAAAATTGATGATAATTACCTTTAAACTCATTAATTAATTTATTTACAGCTTCAGAGGGGTAATGTTGAAAAAAAAGTGCACTTGCAACACTAAACGCACCAATTTCTCCAGCTCTTAAATGCAAAGCTTCATACATTTCTTGCTCAGGAACACCGATCGAAAAGTATAAATAACTTCCAGCTTCATCTACTTTATTAAGGAAGCTAGCCCAATCAAATGTAAACAAACTTGCAAAAAAAATAATCTTCATTGGGTTCAAAAATACTTATATAAGCTGCATTAAAAGAACCGAACATATTATCTAAATGATAACCTAAGCCAACACCAAATATTATTGCACTAGGTATAAATTCAGCAACGGATTTTGTTGGAGTAAGGGCTTGTTGAGTTTCATTGTATATAGCGCCAATTTCAGCCATTAAATCAATATGGATAAAACCCGTCTCATTTTTTAAAAACTCTAATTGGCTATGGTCAACTTTACCCATAATCGGGTTTTCAAGCATACTTTTTATTTGTTCGCTAGACTGCTTATGAGGATCCTCGCTATAAATAGGCACCCCAGTGTCGTAGTCAATAAAGTTGGCTGAGCCATTTGAATTCAGAAATAAGTTAAATTTGCTACTTGGCTGATGTGAACTAAATTTCTCGGCAATATCAGGAAAATACTTTTTAAACGCTAGAATATTATTGTCAAAAGTAATATTGGCTTTATCTACAAAAGCATCTTCGTTTTGTTGTTTTTGAGAAATTGAATTGAGAGCCTCTTCAATCTCATTTATTGACTCTTGAGCACTTTGCAGATTATTTTTAGACATTTTGATATTTCTTAATATTCTTTTGATTTTTATTAAACTGAGTAATATTTTTAAAGGACTGTTTTTTTAAATCGTCGACTTTATTCAATACACTTTGATGCCTTGCGGCGACTGATAGAAAATAAGTAGCATTTTCATGTAGGGATAATTGATCGGTCGCTTTTATTTCGTCAAGTAGCTTGCGGTCTAAATTGAGGGCCTTTTCTAGGTTTGGCTCATCAATCGCAGCTTCAAGCTGCGATATCAAAGATTCCATTTTATCCAACATTTGCATCGATACCGTTTTCAGATAACGTCTGCTCTCTTACATCATGTGGAATTGCATCCCACGCTGATTTTATTTCTTTTAATAGGTTCGATACTTCAGTAATTATTTCTGGGTCGTTTTTTATACTCGCATCCAGTAAACGCTCATCCATATATGTATAAAGTGAATAAAGATTTGTTGACACATCACCACCAGCGTCAAAATCTAAACAACCGCGTAATGCATTGATTATTGCTGATGCTTTTGAGATATGCTCACTCTTTGCCTCAAAGTGCTTTTTTTCAATCGCCACTTTCGCTAAAACCATTTTCTCAACTGCACCAGCCATTAGCATTTGAATAATTTCATACCTGTCAGCCCCTGCAACTCGCGTTTTTAAGGCTTCTTTTTGATAATTCTTTACTTTAGCGTTGTACATAATTCACCTGTATATTTTATTGCTAAATCAATTCTTTATGGTTAACTATCTGAACGGGTAAACCCTGGAAGACTTGCCAGTTGTGCACTTAAGTAGGTTTGTGTTGACTGCATTTGCGCAAGCAGTACATCTAACCCTGCATATTGTTCTCGTAGCCTAGCTTCCAAAGACTCCATTCTGAATTGATGATTTTCAACATCATCTTCTAATTCAGAAATTTGTCCATTTAAACTGTCCTCTCGCTGCTTCATTATGCCGTTTGTGTCGACATAATTATTTAGCAGCTCCTCAAACTTTGAGGCTATACCATTTTCACCTGCAAAAGCCTTGCCAATATCATCAAAATTATTATCTAACGCGTCATTTAAGCTTCTGACTAAAGTCGACTTCTCTAAGTAACCTTCTTTATTAACTCCAAGCCCAATATCAAAAATACTCTCAAAGGGGCCCGCATCTGTTAAGCTTGTTGATAAAGCATTCACTAATTGCGAACTAAGAGAGCGAATAGTCGAGTCACTATTTAAAGGTTTACCTATGCGTGACTGAAACCCTAGTTGACCTATAACATTATTATAATTTGTAATTAATTCATCAACTAACGTTGTTGCGCTTTCTCGGTCAAAATCGACTGAAAGTTTGGCAGTCTCATTGTCAACACTTTCACGTTTTGCTGTTATCGTCATATCTTGTACAGCATCTTTAAAGGTGTTTGTGTCGTTTGTTATGGTAATACCATCAACTTTAATAATTGCATCTTTTGCGGTGTTTTCTGCTGCTATTCCAATGCCGCCTGCACCACCAGCATTTGCTACAGTGGATACGTTATCAAGTTCAGCATTGTCGTTTGTAATAACAAGATCATTTCCAGTGCCTGTCACTGTTGAAGTCAAAACAAGCTTCGCTTCACTCCCTGTGTTGATAATATTAGCCGTAACACCAAAATTACTATCAGAGTCATTTATCGCATCGCGTAAATCTGAAAGAGTAGCACCGGCGTCTAAGGTTAAATCGAAAGTCTTATCCGGGCCTGCTGAAAATGATAGTGTACCGCCTGAAGCACTCACAACATCTTCATTAGTAGCAAACAATCCATCCTCAGATAGTGCTCGGCTACCTTGAGCTATTGCAACTACTTCTATTTTAAAATCACCTGGTGTGATATCTGAGGTAGGTGTAACAGAGATCAAGTCTCCGTCATCACTTGTTGGCTGGGTTATATTAGCAACTCGTTTATTGAAGTTATCTGGGTCTGCTAATTTTTCAATTGTATCTTGTAACTGCGATAAAGCAGATTTAACTTCACCTATCGCTGATAACTCGACTTGAAGCGCCTCATCCTTCGCTGCAAAGGCATTCATTTTAGGTACATTTTCAGCATCAACTGACGCCGAAATTATACTTTCCAAATCGAGACCTGAACCAATACCCGCAGATGTAATAAGAGGCATAATATAATCCTAAATAGCTGAAATGGCTAAACTGTTTTATTAAACAGTAAACCTTTATTAGTTAATTTATCGGCAAATTCGTCTAAAGCTTTAGCTATTTCCCTGAACTCTTCGGTAGGAATTTCTCTAATTACTTCATCGTTGCTTTTATCAAGCACTTTAATGATAGGAAGATCTCCACCATCATCAAACTCAAATTTTAAGTTAGTTGATGTTACTGGGATATACTCATTTAGCTTCTCTAGATTGTCTTTTACTTCGACAAATAATTCTTTATCTTCTTTACCTTCTTGCTCTTCTTGATCTTTAAGATTTTGAGCATTCTTCAAATCAACAGCTTCTCTTGCTGTTAAAGCTGTACCCTTTTCAAGCTTTTCTTCTTTTACCGCGTCTTTAGTAATAGATGTATTTACAACACTGAGTCCATCTATCGTTTTTTGTGTAGAATTTAAATCAATCATCTCGGCTACCCTCGAAACATATATTAAGACTATAAGCCACATTTGGACTATTTGCTTAGTCTAAAGTGGCTCATAGTTCAAATCAATTAGCCTAAAAGCGATAACGCTGCTTGTGGACGCTGATTTGCTTGGCTTAAGATTGTTTGGCTAGCCTGTTGTAAGATCTGCATCTTAGTTAAGTTAGCTGTTTCTTGTGCGAAATCCGTATCTTGGATACGTGATTTTGCAGCCGATAAGTTTTCTGAGATATTTGACTGATTTCGGATAGTTGATTGGAAACGGTTTTGAACAGCACCTAACTCCGCACGTTTTTTATCAACTACAGCAATCATTGAGTCCATACCTGCTAAAACAAACTGTGCATTACCCTGTGTTGATACGCTAATTGTTTCGGCTCTGAACTTTGTATCAAAGTCATCTGTAGCGCCAACTGCCGCACCAGAAACATCAGAAACACCAGCAGCTAATGTAGTAAGACCTTTACCAGTTAAGTTACTTGCAACACCTGCAATTCCTGATAATGTGAATCCACCATTTGCAGAAATAGAATTAGGGCCACTTGCCGTAGTACCCACATCTTGCATACTAAAACCTATAGTTTGCACAGCGTCGGCACCAACTTGGAATTTAGCATCATAGCTACCATCTAGTAAATTTTGACCACCAAATGTTGTGTCTTCTGCAACACGGTTAACTTCTGACGATAATGAACGAATTTCTTCTTGAATCGCTAAACGGTCTTCATCTGTATTTGAACCGTTAGATGCTTGTTGAGCCAATGTACGAATACGTTGGAACATTGATGTTACTTCATCAAGCGCACCTTCAGCTGTTTGTGCAAGTGAAATACCATCGTTCGCATTTCGGTTACCTTGATTTAAACCATTCACTTGTGATGATAAACGGTTTGAAATCTGCATACCTGCAGCATCGTCTTTTGCACTGTTGATACGCATACCTGACGATAGACGTTGGAATGAAGTATCCAATGCGTTACTTGATTTGCTTAATTGTCTTTGTGCGTTCAAAGAACTCACATTACTATTTACGTATAAAGCCATGATAGCCTCCGCTTCAAAGTTCGATAGACAATAACGGGATACCCCTACCCTGTTATTATCCGTGATTTAGAGTCCTGGATTTTTAGTCCTCTAAATCATATATCGTCCATTGAAGCGAAAGCTTTAGCTTTATTTGTATTTAATTTCTACTAGCTGTGATCTTATTAACCCTGAAGTAGGCTAAGTGCCGCCTGTGGACGCTGATTAGCTTGCCCTAAAATAGTTTGACTTGCTTGCTGTAAAATCTGATTTTTAGTTAAGTTAGCCGTTTCCATTGCAAAATCAGCGTCTTTGATACGCGATTTAGCAGCAGATAAATTTTCAGAAACATTCGCTTGGTTACGGATTGTTGATTGGAAGCGGTTTTGTACCGCACCTAATTCTGCACGCTTTTTATCAACTACAGCAATCATTGCATCCATACCTGCAAATACTTGCTGTGCATTAGCCTGAGTAGATACACTAATTTCTGCAGCAACCATACTTGTGAAACTAGCAGTTGCAGCTGTAATACTACCGCTACCAATTTCGCTTATTCCAGCCGCAAAAGTAGACATACTTTTTCCTGCGACTGCAGATGCAATCCCTGCAATACCAGACATTGTAAAACCACCATTTGCAGAAATTGTATTAGCACTACCACCTACATCCTGCATGCTAAACCCGATTGTTTGAACTGCATCAGCACCAATTTGAAAGCTTGCTGAATAGGTACCGTCAAGTAGATTTTGACCACCAAAAGTAGTATCCGTAGCAATACGATTTACTTCATCAGATAATTGACGGATTTCTTCTTGGATAGCCAGTCTATCTTCATCTGTATTAGAGCCGTTTGACGCCTGTTGAGCAAGCGTTCGAATACGTTGAAAAGTAGAGGTAATTTCATCCATTGCACCTTCCGCTGTTTGTGCTAAAGAGATACCATCGTTCGCATTTCGGTTACCTTGGTTAAGGCCTAATATTTGCGACTGTAAACGATCTGAAATTTGCAAACCCGCAGCATCATCTGCTGCGCTATTTATACGAAGACCTGACGATAAGCGCTTAAATGACGTATCTAAGTCACCACCGCTTCTCTCAAGCTGCCTTTGCGCATTAATCGCACTTACATTGGTATTTACATATAAAGCCATAATAAACTCTCTTATTATCTGTCAAAGTTAGGTCACTCTCTCATTCAAAGAAAGTGGGAATTTGACAAAGTGACTAGATATGTAGGCGGTATACTCTGCCTAGGGGCAACTATCTGCCACTTTGTAAGTTAAAATAAACTTACAAAGACAAAAGCAAACATTAGGCCAACTTTATATTAAAGACTGAAAACCTGTTGTACTTAGCTCTTATTTAAAATTGGGCAGTTTAAAGGCTGTAATAGTATAATAAAGGAATAAGGCCCGTTTAGGGCCTTATGATTTGATAAGTTTGAGAGTGGGTGACTGACATAAACTAATGGCATAGTTTATGCTAGTACATATGTGTTCTACAAATGTTAGAACAATTTGGATTAAGGCCTCCGCTGGCAAAATCCTATAGCGCCTTTGTTAATACCCCATTAAGCAGAGGCGCTTTCATTTCTTCTTCGCCAATAAATTGACTAATCTAATTGTAAAGCTTTATTAACCTAGTAGGCTAAGTGCAGCCTGTGGACGCTGGTTAGCTTGTCCCAAAATTGTTTGGCTTGCTTGTTGTAAAATCTGCATCTTAGTTAAGTTTGCCGTTTCTGCTGCGAAGTCTGTATCTTTAATACGTGAACGCGCAGCTGATAAGTTTTCAGAAATGTTTGATTGGTTACGAATTGTTGATTGGAAACGGTTCTGAACCGCACCAAGCTCTGCACGTTTTTTATCAACAACAGCAATTAATGAATCCATACCTGCTAAAACAAATTGTGCATTACCTTGAGTAGATACACTGATTGTTTCAGCTCTAAATTTAGTATCAAAGTCATCCGTGCCCGCCACGGCTGCACCAGAAATATCAGAAACACCTGCGGCTAAAGTTGTTAAACCTTTACCCGTTAAGTTACTAGCAACACCTGCAATACCTGATAATGTAAAACCACCGTTTGCAGAAATTGTGTTTGGACCACTAGCCGTAGTGCCTACATCTTTCATGCTGAAGCCGATAGTTTGTACCGCATCAGCACCAACTTGAAAACTTGCTTTGTAAGAACCATCAAGAAGGTTTTGACCGCCGAATGTTGTATCTTCAGCAACACGGTTAACTTCTGATGATAATGAACGAATCTCTTCTTGAATTGCAAGACGATCTTCATCAGTGTTTGAACCATTAGATGCTTGTTGTGCAAGTGTACGAATACGTTGGAACATTGATGTTACTTCATCAAGTGCACCCTCAGCCGTTTGAGCTAGAGAGATACCGTCATTCGCGTTACGATTACCTTGGTTTAGACCATTTACTTGTGATGTAAGACGGTCAGAAATTTGTAGACCAGCCGCATCATCTTTTGCGCTATTGATACGCATACCTGATGATAAACGTTGGAATGATGTATCAAGTGCATTACCTGAGTTGTTTAACTGTCTTTGTGCGTTTAACGCACTAACATTTGTATTTACATATAAAGCCATGATGTCTCTCCTAAAGTAAACTTATCATTTACTCTCAAACTTACTAGATTAAGCAGTGGTTGTAATTTCAACGCTGTGCTTGGTTAATTAAGTTATCGGTCTAGAAAAAAAATCCTTTAGCTTTTTTTAAAAAAATCAAATTTATTTTTTAACTTATTGAATTTATTTAATTAAAATAAAAAAATTTAAAGTCATCGCTAAATAAAAACATCATTATAAATGTTCTTAAAGTGCTTTTATTGGTGAGGTAAGTAATTTATTTAAAAGAAGTATTTATTCAAAGCGAAGAGTTTTACAGAGTAAGGCAAAGTATTGCCTTACTCTGAGTTTAATTATAAGTAATCAAACAACGAAAGGTTTGCTAAACGGCCAAAGGTTGCCTGTGATGCCTGAAGTGCTGTTTCTTGTTTGGTTAACTCAGTTATTGCTTCTGTTATATCTATATCAACCAAGTCAGATCGTGCTGATTTGTTATTAATATCTAAATCTGTATTTGATTGCAGTACTTTTTCTGCTGTATTGATTCGTCCACCCAGTCCAGCTTGGGTTAGAGACACATTATTTTTTGCGTTCGAGATTTGAACAAGCGAGTCAGCAATGACTTGCTCAAATTCTTCTTCAGTTAAAGCAGGGTTAGTCAGGCCCGCTATTAGCTCACTCATAGAGTTAAGCACATTTTCTTTTTTAGGCGCTTCAAGCGTAATATCAATTTGGCCTGTCGCAACTGGCGTAACACTTATCTCCATACCTGCAAACTTAATAACAGAGTCGTTGATGTTACCGGTTGCTAGTATTGTCCCTGCTTGCTCTATTTGATAAGTATTAGGTGATCCCGCCGTAGTGATCACATTTAGTGTATTAGCACCTGCGGCAGCCGATGGATCCGGGTTATAGTTCTGTTTATGGAACGTATCAAATTGACCTTGTTCCGTTACATACACCTTAGAACTTGTAATACCGCCTGATACAACTCCATCGTTAGAAACAACATCTAAACGCGCATCCACTTTTTCAAAGGCATCAAACCCATTATCACTTGATTTAATACCAACCCCTTCAGCTATCTTAATCATATGCTGACCTTGGTCGCCGCCGTAAACATATAAACCGGTGGATGAATCGAGCGAGTAAGTCTGTGTATTATCCTGATAACCAGAAAAAATGTATTTCCCGTCTTCAGTTTTAGAGTTCATTAAATCAAGTACTGTACTTTGAAGCGCCTTAATTTCTTCGGCAAGCCCCTCTCTGTCAGCTGCACTATAAACACCATTTCCTGATTGAATGGTCAAAGTATGCGCTCTCTCTAATGCGCTTTTGATGTTTTCAAGTGCACCTTCTTCTATATTCAAGCGGCTATTAAGCATAGTTATATTTTTACTGTACTGCTCATTACTCTGTATTCTATCGGTATATTGAAGTGCGCGGGAAGCCGCTGCAGGATCATCCGACGCCGTTAACACACGCTTTTGAGTATTAACTTGCTCTTGAGCCTTACTAACATTTTGTTGATTGTTCAAAATTGAATTTAAACTACTTTGGTACATCAAATTGTTTGATAAGCGCATAATTACCTCGCAGCACTTAATATAGTGTCAAAAACAGTACGAGCAGTTGCAAGTACCTGTGCAGAAGCCGCATAAGACTGTTGAAAACGTAATAAATTGGCAGCCTCTTCATCAAGGTTTACGCCAGAAAGCGATTCATACCAGGCTTCAGATTGCTGAGCAAGCGCTTCAAATGCTTCCCCATTCGTTTTTGCTTGGTTAGTTACCACACCTATATCGCTTACCAATCCTGCATAAGCTTGATTAAATGTTTTGTGGTTGTCTGAATTTGCACCGCTAACAACATTTTGACGCACTAATTCACCTTGCTGTAACCCCGCTAACTTTTGACCATTACGGTTATCATCAAAGCCACCTTGGTTAAACTCAAGTGTGAATGTATCGCCAGTTTCAGGGCTGCCTTCAATATCAAAGTCAAAACCATATAGTTCAAAGCCATTACCTGCCTGTTGTAACATGTCTTTTGCTGGCAAAGTTGCTGTAAAAGTACTGGTATTTACACCATCACTTATTGTGTATTCATTTAGATTAGCGGTTTTAACAACACTAATAGGGCCATTTGTAAGACCTGCCGGTGACGTTGTAAAGCTACCAGTAGTAACATCATTTACCTCACCAACCGTAATCGTGGCATTTCCTATGTTGTTAATGTCGTTTGCTGTTCTTATTGGTGCTGCAAGCGCTAAATCTTCACCACGAGTGGTTGCTAAAGACATATTTGCCGCCGACTCAGAGTTAAGCTTTATTTGAAACTGATCACCTGCATTAGCAGCGCCAGCTACATTAATTTCTAAACCAAACGATTCGCCACTCGTGATTGTAGATGAATCAATGACGCCAGCGGTTATATTTGCTGTCGATGCTGTGCCTAGCGGCTCACCTTTATTATCTATTGGCTGAATTTCGACCGTTGAAGCACTGGTATAAGTAATTATAAAGTCACTTGCAGGCAATTCACTGCCCTTACCAGCTTCAAGGGTTGCAGTCATACTTGAACTACCCGTATTAGCGGTATAAGCATAGCCACCAACCGTAGGAATATTAAAAATATTACCCCCGAGCTCTCCGTTAGCGTCCATACCCAGCTTGTTTTGTTCATTAAAAGAATCGGCTATTGCTAAACCCATTTGGCCAATTTGATTTTGAGCAGGGACTAGCACATCGTCTCTAAATGCCAGTAATCCACCAATTTTTCCCTTTAATTTAGATACATCAACTTCAAGCGGCACTGCCTTGCCCCCATTAACATCTAACCTAAGTTCTTTAAAGTTTGGATCAGGATCGCCACGCATAGAAAACAAATTAAACGAGCCATTTTGCATTACAACCGCTTCACCGGTGCCCATAAATACAAGTTTTTCACCATTTGGGCCATCCAGTGTTTCTATATCAATAAGTTCTGATAAATCACGGATTGCCTTATCGCGTTCATTATAAGTAGAACTTGCATCGGCTTGGTTATTGGTGCCGTTAACAGCAGCAATATCTTGATTTAATGTACCAATTTTTTGAATTAAGCCATTTGCCTCTTCTGTAAATACGTCTAGCTGTTCATTTACAATATTTTTCTGATCGAAAACAATGCCTGAGAGTCTGTCCATTTGATTCACTAAGTTTTCAGCATCCGTCATTACCAGCGAGCGGGCAACGGTAGATGAAGGCTGATTTAACGACTCCTGAACATTATTAAACAATGAATTTATACTAGTAGATAAACTATTAGAATCTTCTGAAAACAAACTATCAACGCGGTTTGACTCTGTAACAAATTGATCAAAAAACGTTTTATTAGAGGTGTCTCTGTTGAGTTGCTCTTGGGCAAACTGGTTTAACAAGCGATAGGTTTCTCCTTTTCCTACCTGGTTATCAACCATAGTTGTATGCTCTGTGCGCTCTCGCACATAGCCTTCGGTATTTACATTCGCTATATTTTTACTTGTCGTTTGCAGTAGTTCCGAATTTGCTCTAACCCCAGAACTGGCAATGTTTAATAAGTTAAACGACATTTACTTTACTCCTTGGCGAATAACACTGGCTGCAACATCTTTTAATTGAGCACTGTTAAGCACTTTTTTTATTTTACTAGCGTAATTAGGATCCGTTGCGTAGCCGGCTTTTTGTAATGAATCTAAAAACTCGCTTGGCTTAGCTGTATTTTGTAATGCTTCTTGGTAGCGTGGGTTTTGGGTTAAAAAATCAACAAAGTCGTTTACGCTCTCTTTTATTGAGTCATAAGCTCTAAAGCTTGCTTGTTTTTTAACAGGCGTTCCTTGTTCAAACTCTAGGGTTACTTTACTTGCTTTTTCGCCATCCCAGCTTTTATCTGATTTGATATTGAATAAGTTATTTGAACTGTTACCGTCGCTTTTATTAATAATGTGCTTACCCCAACCTGTTTCAAGTGCGGCTTGTGCAACCATAACAGCAGGGTTTAAGCCAATTTTTTGTGCTGCTGTTTTAGCGTGTTCCCATACTGTAGTTACAAACTCTTCAGTACTTTTGAATGGCGCTGAAGGAGCTTCAGGCACTTTAGAATCGGTTTTATCGTTTTGAACATTAACAGAAGCTTTTTCTTCATTTTGGGTATGAGGAAGCGAAGAGCCCGCACGCATATCACTTAAAAAGTCATTGGTGGTTCTCAAAACAGAACCCGGCATAAAAGTTTTGCCGTCTGGCGATAACTGCTGAACAATTAAATCAGCAAGGCCTAAAGACCCATTTGATGAAAGCTCAGTAGATAACTGTTGATCATGCATGTCTTCAAAAAACTTAACGCTACTTGAGTTAAGTGGGCTTTCTTTATCTTCAAACGCTTCGTTAGCTTTACGCATACTTTTAAGTAGCATTTGGGTAAAAATAGCTTCAAATTGCGCAGCTGCTTTTTTAAGAGCGGCTTTAGATGCATCGGTTGATGCATCACCACCGCTTAAGGCTTCTTTACGAAGTGAATCTAAATTGCCTAAATCAAAAAAGTTTTGTTTGTCTAGATGATTAGTTTCCATCAGCTTTTTGACACAATAATGAATAATACAAATTAAAATGCAAAAATTAAGCCAGATTGAAAATGTGAATGATGGAGTGAAAGGGAAGCTTTAGCAAAGGCTTTGCTAAAGCTTAATAAATATTAAATAACAACAAGTTGACCGTTTATTGCTCCGGCTTCTTTAAGGGCCTCTAAAATAGCCATTAAATCGCCAGGCGCTGCGCCTACCTCGTTTATAGCACGAACTAAATCGTCTAAACTAACACCCGGGTTAAACACAAATGCACGCGAATCGTCTTCATTTACATCTATAATTGATTGCTGCGTTACAACGGTTTCGCCCTCAGCTAATGCATTAGGTTGAGCCACATTTTGTTGCTCTGAAATGGTGACGGTTAACCCGCCATGTGTTATTGCTGCAGGCTGTAACTTGACATTTTTACCAATCACAATGGTGCCCGTACGCGAGTTAACGATAATTTTTGCAGACATATCTGCAGGTTTAAATTCAAGATTTTCAAGCGTTGATAAATAAGACACACGTTGAGAAGCATCTCTAGGGGCAATCACACGAACAGACACAGAATCAATTGCTTTTGCACTGTTAGGCCCGACTAAATCGTTAATTGTTTTTTCAAGGCGCTTTGCCGTTGTAAAATCAGGGCGGTTTAAGTTAAACGTAATAAAATCGCCTTGCATAAACGGACTTTTAACTTCACGCTCTACTGTTGCGCCATTTGGAATACGGCCAACTGTTGGGGTATTAATAACAACACGGCTGCCGTCAGCGCCTTGGGCACCTAAGCCCCCCACTATTAAACTACCCTGAGCTACGGCATATACATTGCCATCAGCCCCTTTTAAAAACGTTTGTAATAACGTACCACCGCGCAAGCTACCCGCACTACCAATAGATGAAACGGTTATATCAATTGTTTGTCCTGGCTTTCTAAATGCGGGTAATTCAGCATGTACAGCAACGGCAGCAACGTTTTTAATTTTAGGGCTTAAATTTGCAGGTAGCGAAATACCAAAATTGCTTAACATGCCTTTAAAACTTTGCTGAGTGAAGCGGCTCTGCTCACCCGTGCCGGGTAAACCCACTACTAAGCCATAACCTACCAACTGGTTCGATCTAACCCCTTCGACCATAGAAATATCTTTAATACGCTCAGCATGTGCCGAAAATTGGCAACCTATTAGCGTGATTAAACAAATTAACTTTAATACATTCATAATGAATGCCCTCTAAAAAGGAAAAATCGAGCTGCTGAAAAAGCGTGTTAACCAACCTGCACTTTGCGCTTCTTGTGTTTGCCCTTTACCAGAGTACTGAATACGCGCATTGGCTATTCGGTTTGACTCAACTGTATTATCAGAACTCACATCTTGCGGGCGTACTAAACCTTCCAAACGAATAAATTCTTCACCAGTGTTTAACGTTAACCACTTTTCACCGCGAATCACTAAGTTACCGTTAGGTAAAACACGCATAACATTGACCGAAATATTGCCAAATAAGCTGTTTGATTGATTTGATCTAGAATCCCCCGTAAAAGAGGCGTCACTACCAATGCCAAACTGGATACTATCGCCGCCTATATTGACCGGAAGGCCTCCGAGCCCTATGACAGGGTCTAGGCTTGCATCAGATTGCTTATCGGTTTCGGTTTTAGCTGCTTTAGTAGCTTGAGTAGACTCTTGTAAATTTACAGTAATAATGTCGCCAGTACGCAGTGCTTTTCTATCTGCGTATAAGTCGTTTGACACATTAGTATTAAATAACGAACCTGTTGCAACTACGGGTTCCATACTTGGTTCAGGATACATTGGCGCATAATAGGGGTCATCTTGAACAATATCACTATTTTGTGTTGAAACACAGCCACTTAAAAATAATGTACCTACCGCAAATAACATATAATGACGCATAATTCCCCCTACACCTTATAATTGCTGATTGATGTAACTCATCATCTCGTCAACAGCCGAGATGACTTTAGAGTTCATTTCGTAAATACGCTGCGTTTCAATTAGGTTAACCAGCTCTTCAGTTACATTTACGTTTGATGTTTCAAGTGAGCCCTGAATAATTGTGCCTAAGCCTTCTACACCCGGGTTACCTTGCACAGGCGCGCCACTTACTGCCGTTTCGGTATAAAGATTTTGCCCTACAGGCTCAAGGCCCGATGGATTAATAAAATCGCTAATTGTAAGCTGGCCAATCACAACATTATCAGCTTGACCTGAAATACGAACAGATACCTCACCATCTTGTGAAATAGTAATTGATTGCGCATCATCGGGAACATTCATTTCTGGTTGCACCACATAACCAGAACCAGACGTGACAATTCGACCATCGCCATCGGTAGTAAACTGCCCATTACGCGAATAAGCAATATTGCCATCGGGTTGTAATACTTCAAAAAAACCAGGCCCTGAGATCATCCAATCCAATGAATTCTCAGTGGTTAGCATATTACCCTGAGAAAAGTTTTTTTGGTTAGCCACTACTTTTGCACCAGCACCTAACATTAAACCAGACGGCATTTCAGTGTCTTGCGACGATCGCCCACCTGGCTGGTTAATATTTTGATAAAGTAAATCTTCAAAAATAGCGCGGCTTTTTTATAACCTACCGTACTGGCATTCGCTAAATTGTTTGATATAACCGAAATATCGGTTTGCTGAGCGTCTAGCCCCGTTTTACTGATCCACAATGCTGGATTCATAATCGTGTCCTCATTTAAAGTTAAACTATGCGCATCAGCTGATCTTGTGATCTATCCAGATCTTCAGCTGTTTTCATCAGTTTTACTTGTAACTCAAATTGACGTTGATGGCTGATCATATCGACCATTTCGTGAACTGGGTTCACATTAGACATTTCTAAGGTTCCGCTTAATACTTTGACATTGGCAGAGGTATCAACAACCTCTCCTGCCTTAGGCCTAAATAAACCATCATTCCCTTTTTCTAGTTGAAAGCTATTAGCTTCAACCACCTTCAAGCGGTCAACTTCTTCTAAAAATGTAGCAGGCGCCCCCTGCGGGCGAACTTGAATTGCACCGTCTTCACTAAATTCAATTTTTTCAATCGGTACTGGTAAAATGACAGGCCCGCCTTCGCCAATTACTTGACGACCATGGCTGGTCATTAACATACCTTCAGCGGTAATATTTAATGTACCCACCTTGGTGTAAGCTTCATTGCCTGAGGCATCTTGGACGCTTAACCATGCGTTATCACTCATTGCAATGTCGAGGTCTCTACCTGTTTCAACTATGCCACCAGAGGTCATATTAGAACCTGGGCGCTCTTGCATAGAAAACACACGTGATGGCAACCCTTCACCAAAAGCCTGCATAGAGCGAGCTTGTGCAAAGTCTGACTTAAATCCAGTAGTATTCGCATTCGCCAAATTATTGGCTTTAAGGGCCAGCCCCTGTAGGCTTTGTTTAGCGCCTGAGGCCGCAATGTAGACCATTTTGTCCATAGCATCGACTCATATTAAAAATCTCTATACACAAGAAATGCAAAATAGATGCCACAATAGGAAATGATGTAAAATGGTTATAAAACAAACTAAATGAAGTGAAAATAAAAAGGGCCACTTTAAAAAGCAGCCCTTAAAATTATGTTAAGTATTAAATTAACGAATCTGTAAGATTGCCTGTTGCAGTGTTGAGTTAACCTCAAGCGCACGAGAGTTAGCCTGGAAGTTACGCTGAGCACTTATTAGGTCAACCAGCTCATTAGTTAAATTCACATTTGATTGCTCTAGTGCTGATGAATTTATTGAACCTAAAGTACCTGAACCAGGTTCACCCGCAATTGGCTCACCTGACGTTAAGCTTTTTTTCCAAGCAGTATCACCAACTTGTTGAAGGCCTTGCGAGTTTGAAAAACGCACCATAGCAACTTGACCAAGAAATGTTGAGTCGCCATTACTGTATGATGCAACAACCTTGCCGTCTGTACCAATATCTATGCCAGCCAAACGACCTACCGTAGCACCATCTTGGTCTAACGCTTTAACTTCAAATCGGCTTGCGTATTGAGTAGGCACTTTATTTGTAGTGCCCGCTTCATCACGCCAGTTAATATCAATATCATCTGGAAAGCTTGCGCCATTAGTTAAAACATCAGATAAACCAGCCGCCGCACCCGCACCACCAGGTACAGTAAGCGGGTTAAAGGTTGTACCTGTATTAGCAACACCATCAGTGCTACTTGGTAAGCCACTTGAGTCAAATTGAAAGGTTGATAGTGGTGTAAATGGTGCTGCCGTTTCTTCTAGACCTGCAGGGCTGAATGACTTGCCATCTAATGTAGCGTAAGTTTCCCATTCGTTATCATTACCCGTTACTGCAGAATCAGTTTTAACAAAGAAAAACTGTAATACATGGGGTTCACCCAGAGAGTCATAAACCGTTGTTGATGTAGAGCTGTTATATGAAGCACTCGTTTCTGGGTCAAAAGCAATCGAAGGCGCATCTGCACGAGAGTCTAAGTTAAATGAGCTGTAAACATTAGTCGTTGCACGTGGTGAACCCGATGAATCTGGGATCTGCAATGCAGACGATGTGCTCAAACTTACAGACGTTGTATCACCTGTTGCTTCATCAACAGGGAAACCTTGTAAGTAATTACCCTTTGCATCAACTACAAAGTTATCTTTATCTAATTTAAAAGCGCCTGCTCGCGTATAAGTAAAGTCTTGCGCGCCCAAGTCTTGGCTCATTGCAAAATAACCCTCGCCTGTAATCGCTAGATCAAGTGAGTTATTAGTAAATTGCAGCGAACCTTGGTGAAATTGCTGAGCAACCATAGTGGTTTGAACACCGTCACCATTTTTAGTTCTACCTGAACTAAACACTGAAGAAGCATATACATCTGCAAACTCAGCGCGAGACTCTTTAAAGCCGGTTGTATTAACGTTCGCAATATTATTTGCGGTAACGTCTAAATCTTTTTGTGCGGCAGCTATGCCTGTTAATGCAATATTGAAGCTCATAATTGACCTCTAACCTATTAAATACAGCCTGCAAACAGGCGAAATATTATCAAACTCTATTACGCGATCTCTGCGACATCAGTCAGCCTAACCGCACCTTCTTTAGTGTTAATAATGATGCCATTGGCACCGTTTATATTTACACTTTCAATATTCTTGAACGTAGCAATGGGTAAGCTTGAAAACTCACCATTTGTACTGCCTTCAGCTACAATATTGTATTCACCCTCAGGCAACCGCTCACCGGCTTCGTTTTTACCATCCCAAGCAAAGCGTATTGCACCAGCAGACTGTGAACCTAAATCAATACTGCGAACTAATTGACCTGACTCATCAGTAATACGAAGCGTTAAGCTATCTACTGGGCTTTCTGCAACGACGGAACCTTTCGCTTCACCCGTTGCATTTAAATCTAAGGAATCCGACTCAAGTAATGCTTGCTTACCAACCAATGTTGATGCCTGCAAAGCAGAGTTAGATGTCATCGAAGCTGCAAGCGACTCAAAGTTACTATTAAGATTTGAGATACCTTCAGCCATTGTGAAATTGGTCATTTGTGCAATCATTTGATCGTTATCAGCAGGTTTACTCGGATCCTGAAACGATAACTGCTGAGTTAACAACGAGAAGAAATCTTCTTGAGTTAACGCATCGCTTTGCTCTTCGGTTGTCGTTGGTGTTGTATCCTGCCAACGCAAAGAATCTAAATAGGATGAAGATGTACTAATATCGTTACTCATAACCTACCCTCGGTTAACGCTGACCTAGCAGCAGAGTTTTACTTAACATTTGCTTAGCTGCATCAGCAACTTGCACGTTTGTTTCATAAGAGCGAGAGGCAGAAATCATGTTCGCCATCTCCTCTACAACATTAACGTTGGGTTTGTAGATATAACCATTTTCATCCGCACTCGGGTGATTAGGGTTGTATTCAATCTGCAGTGGTGCACTGCTTTCAACAATGCCCAGCACTTTAACACCAACAGAAGAGCCCTGATTATTACTTACCGACTCAGAAGCTTTGGTAAGCTCTGCAGCAAATACAGGTTGTCGCGCTCGGTACGTTTTGTCTTGAGAAGAGCTAATTGTATTAGCATTCGAAATATTACTCGCAGTGGTATTTAAACGAACATTCTGTGCGCTCATACCAGAACCAGCAATATCAAAAACGTTATATAAACTCATAATTATTATCCTTGACTACCGAGAGCTTTATTCAGGCCTTTAAATGTGCCGCTTAAAAATTGTAAGCTAGCCTGATACTCCATAGCATTCTGTGTATACAAGTTCCGTTCCACCTGTACATCCACTGAGTTACCATCACCTGTATCTGTTTGATTTGGCGTACGAAATAATTCATCACCACCCACACTACGGGTACCACCACCAATGTGTTTTTCATTAGTAGTTACCATTGTATTGCCGCTTTGCTGGTGTGATTTTGCCGCTTTTAATGCTGAGGCAAAGTTAATATCTTTTGCTTTGTAGCCCGGCGTATCAGCATTAGCAATATTACTTGCTAGCACTTCTGCTCGTTGTGAACGGATCAACATAGTATGCTGATGCACACCTAAAGCTTTATCAAAACTGATAGCCATAACCATCTCCAAAAAATTGACTTAACTTGAATAAAGCAATAAATAAGCCATTTATAATTGAGTAATTATATTTTTTGTAATCGAATGATTTAAAATGAAAAACGACACATGATGTGTCGTTTTGAAGGAAAGAAAAAAGGTTTATTTCTTTTGGTAAATAATGCCAGGGTTGCATCTAACCATATCAAATTCGTCACTCAACCCGGCCATTGACTCCGAAGCCCCTAAAAATAAATAACCTTTAGGATTAAGCGCTTGTGCAAATTGTTTAATAATTTTTGCTTTTACCTCTGGAGAGAAGTAAATAAGTACATTGCGGCAAAAAATAATATCGAATTTACCCATTAATGCATACGAATCTAGTAAATTTAAATGCCTAAAGCTCACTTGTCTTTTCAAAGTGTCGTTAACTTTTGCCATACCATTGCCGCTGTCTGTAAAAAACTTTTTTCGACGTTCTGCAGACAACCCGCGCGCCAAAGCTAACGCGTCATACTCGCCATTTTTACACATGTCTAGCATAGTGTTAGAAATATCAGTACCAATGATCTGAGCACCCATTTTTAAAACGTTAGGCTGCTTAGATTGAAACTCAGCAACCGACATAGCAATAGAATAAGGCTCTTGACCAGACGAACTAGCTGCAGACCAAATTTTTACAGGCCGCCTCAAATCTTTAAACTCAGGAAACAATCTGTTCTGAAGTAGCTCAAAGGGGTATTGGTCTCTGAACCACAAGGTCTCGTTTGTAGTCATCGCATCAACAACAGCCGCGCGCAATTGCCTCTCATGCGGCCCGAGTGTTTTGCTAACAAGTTCAGATAACGACCCTACATCAAAACGAGCCATAAGGGGCGCAAGTCTACTTTTTACCAAGTATTGCTTGTTTTCACCAAGAACAATACCGCATTGCTGTTCTAAAAACGAACGGAACTGATCGTATTCATTTTGCTGCAAGTCTTTATTATTCAAATTAGTAGCACCTGTTTTGATTATTCACAATGAACCCACTTTTTAACCGCCGTGGCTAATTCATCAGGGTTAAATTTGGCAATAAAATCGTCAGCCCCAACCTTTTCAATCATTGCTTGGTTAAATACACCACTCAGTGATGTATGCAAAATGACATGCAAAGGGGCAAGTTTAGGATCTGCTTTTATTTCTGCAGTTAGTGTATAGCCATCCATTTCAGGCATTTCAACATCAGATATAAGCAAAGCAACACGTTCTGTAATATCTGTTTGACAATCAAGCTTGGCAATTTCTTTTAATCTTACGAGTGCTTCTTTGCCATTTTTAGCCAACTCAGTTTGTACACCCAGCGGCTCAAGTGCTCGTTTTACCTGATTTCGCGCAACCGCACTGTCATCAGCTATAAATACAATTCGTTCACCTAAATCTTTTTGAATGTCACCACTTTCAGCAACTTCAGAACTTACTTCTGTGTTAACAGGGCAAATTTCATTTAATATTTTTTCAACATCTAAAATTTCTACTAGCTCGTTTTCTATTTCAGTAACGGCGGTTAAATATGAATAACGTCCGGCACCAGAAGGTGGTGGCATTATTTTTTCCCAGTTCATATTAACTATACGTTCAACACCACCGACCAAAAAACCTTGCACTGAGCGATTATATTCAGCAATTATGATAAAGCTGTCTTTGATGTTATCGATTGGACGTCCACCTACCGCCATAGATAAATCTATGACAGAAATAGTTTGTCCACGAATATGAGCTACACCACGAATATAAGAATTCGATTTTGGCATACTAGTAAGCGGAGGACATTGAAGGACTTCTCTTACCTTAAATACATTGATCCCAAAACGCTGGCGCCCTCTGAGTTTAAATAATAGTAATTCTAGGCGGTTCTGGCCAACCAACTGAGTACGCTGGTTTACTGAGTCTAAAATGCCTGCCATTAAAATCTCCTTTAGAAAACAAATAATACGGAACGATAATTGCTTCCTACATATACAAAGCTACACAACATCGTGGGAGCGTCTTAATTTTGACGCAAAATATTTATACCCTGTTTGAAACCATAAGCATAGTCGAAACATTATGAGTTTGTTAAAAAAAATACAAAAGATACAGTGTTTTTTATTTTGTTACTAGCCTAGGAATGGCATTCCCTGTATCTGCACAAGTATTTAGCAAAGCATCACTACAAGAAATGGCTGTAAAATACATTGCTGAGCAAATTGGCGAACACGATAGTGAGCAAATACATCTCAGTGCATTGCCATTAGACAGCCGTATACCTGATCGTGCTTGTTCAACAACACCTGATATTATTTCATCAAGTGAACCACCGTTTAACAGACAAATTACAATACAAATAAAATGCGACGATGCACAAAGCTGGGCACAATACGTACATATAAAGGTGCTAAAAATGGCGCCAGTTGTTGTAACAACTGATAATATTGCGCGCGGTGAAGTAATAACCAGCGCTCACCTAACCGTTGAAATGAAACCGACACACTTTGTAAGAGTGCAATATCAAGACGATCCTAAAGCACTTATTGGCAGTCGAAGTAAACGCAACATTCGCGAAGGTATGCCAATATTGCTCAATCAAATATGTATGGTATGCAAAGGTGATGCTATTAATATTTATGCAAGCACAAAAGGCTTACAGATAAAAACGACCGGTGTTGCGCTTGAAGATGGCACTCTGGGCGAACAAATACTTGTAGAGAACAAAAAAACAGGTAAAGTTTTAAATGCGCGTGTAGATGGTGTAGAGTCTGTACAAGTAAATATTTAATTAAAAATAATATTAAAGTTTACTAAAGATATGCCGATATACTGGTATTAGTTGGGTAAATTATGGATTTTTATTATGGTTAATCAAGTCAATTCAGGTAATCAACAACCAAGCGCTTTAGCTAATGCTAAACAACAAAAGGTTGATTTGCAAAGAGATAATGCAAATACACAAGCAGCTCAATCGGCTACGCCTAAAGCTGCTAGCGATTCTGTAAGCTTAACACCACAAGCACAGCAATTAAAAACACTGCAAGAAAAAGCACAGCAATCTTCTGGTTTTGACAGTAATAAAGTTGCTGAGCTAAAAAAAGCAATCACTGAAGGCAAGTACCAAATAGACAGTGAAAAGCTTGCCAAAAATTTAGCTGACTTCGAGTTTGATGTCTATGGCTGATCATAATAGCTTAATTATTGTTAAGCTAAACGAGCAAGATAAGTGTTTAGATTCTCTCTCTGTTTTATTAAACGACGAGCTAACAGCTATTGCCTCAAGAAGAGGTGAAGGTTTAAAAGAAATTACCCAACAAAAAATGACTTTTTTAACCAAGCTAAATAGCCTAGATCAAGAGCTGAACAAGTTACTTGCTAAAAATGACGAACAGTCTGAAGAGCTTCCCGAGCTCATAGCCCAAGTTCGCAGTAAGTTAGAGAAATGCCAAAAACAAAACGAAGTAAACGCGCATGCAGCACATCAGGCGCAGCTTAGTGTAAAACAACTAAAAAACATTTTAATTGGTGCCCCATCGTCCACCACATATAATCAGTCTGGCGGTGAAGTTAACACCAACGGTCAGCTTGTCAGAAATTTAAAAGCATAAACTCAAAACGCTTCAGCCAAATTATCTACTTTAATAATATTTAAACCTGCTAGTTACCGGTATCTCAAACTTGAAAACCCAAAAATTGAGCCAAGCTGCGTCTAACCTTTTTGACTGAGGTTTTTTTACTCTGGTGAGACTGTTTAGTTGGCGCATTGTAATATTTAAACTGCTGTATACTTAAAATTCTAACTTGCCTAAATACTAAACGTACAGCTGTAAAATTTATTTCGAACGTCAATTTATCAGTAATACGTTACTTTTTTTACTTCACGTGGTTTTATTTCGCCAATATATAAATCATGCACGCGCTTCATATTGAGTTCAAGCTCAGTGACGTATGTGTCGTCTACTGCATACGTTTTTATAATTTGTGCACCTTTAATAACGCCCTGCACTTTGCTTTCTAGATAATCATCCTTAGCGACTGCGTTTTCAACGCTCATACCCGCAGTTACCTTTTGCCCATATACTTGCTCTGTAAGCTCTCTGTATGCTTCAAGTTTAGAGGCTTTAATAGCCATAAGCTGCTTTTGTGATGCGCTTGCCCCTTTTTGTAAACTAATAGGTGCATAACCTACCGCTTTTAATACCGGGTAATTATTAGGCTCAACATATTTGTACTCAACATGCTTATCAAACACGCTGCTGCACCCACTCAAGGTTAAACACCCAAGTGTAATAACTAATGAAATTGCTCGCATAATTTTGTGCCCTAGTAAATTAATTACGGTGGTATATGCATGTTTAATGCCATTTATAACGTTATTTTTATTGATTAATAACATTGGTACAGTCCTTGCTGCCTCAAGATAAAGCTAACGTTTATTTGGAGCAAAAAGTATGAAATCGTTTTTATTAAAGGCATTTGCAGGATTAAGCGCAACTGCGTTATTTACGTTTTCGACTTTTTCAAATGCGCAGTGGTATGAATCTACAGGGCACGCACTTATTCAAAACGACGACATAAGCGCGGCCAAATCTGCAGCTATAAAAGATGCCATAACTCAAGCGTTGGTTTTTTCTGGGGCGCGTGTCAGCTCAGTACAAACCTTGGTAGACGGCGTATTAATGCAAGATCAGTTAAAAATTAGTAGCCACGGCGAAATTCAAAAAATTGAACTTGTAAGTGAAAATAAATACGACGATAAATTTGCGATTACCCTGCGTTTAGATATATTTGCGCAAACAGAGCAATGCCCGCAAAGCAGCTTTAACAAGTTTGTTGCCGTAACACAAAGTCAGCTAGCTCATCGAGAGCAAGCTAGAATGGGTCAAATATTTGACGTAAACAAAGCAATCAGTAAACGAATATTCACTACCTTACAAAAATCAAAAATGAGCGCGCTACCCGTTGCTTATTACAATATACCTTTAAATGTAGATAGTTACTTTTCGCAGCAGTACGACTACTCAAAAGTTCAGTTAGAAGAAATATCATCTCGCACCAACGCTCAGTACGTATTACTGAGCCAAATTACAGACCTATCAACAAGTGATAAACTCAATAGTGATTATGCTTTTTGGCAAGACGATAGCTACCAACGCAACTACAAAATAGAGTTTAGCCTTTTTAATGGCACAACCTATGAGCAGCTTTGGAGCAATAGTTATCAGGGCCAAGGCACTTGGCCATTCGAAAAAACCGCCATCATTGATGTAAACAGTGATAGATTTTGGCAATCACCCTACGGTCAAAGTATACAAGATATAAATCAAACCTTAAGTTATGACTTACAAGCTGTATTAGCCTGCTTTCCAACGCAAGGTAAAATAATGCATATGGAAAACAGCAAAATAGTAATTAATTTAGGTAAAGCACATGGCCTAAAGAAAGGGCAAATGCTGAGTATTGCACACCATAACTACCTAACTGATGCAGCTGGTAATGTAATGCCTCACACCACTACAACACTCAACAAAATACGTGTAGAGCAGTTATATCAACAAACTGCAGTTGCAGTAAGCATTGACGACCAGCCCTTACCCGGCGTACAAATCAACGATGTAGTTGAAGTAATAAGCCAAGATCTTTAAAGCGCTTTAGCAAGCTGTGTTTTTAAATTAGGGTGAGCCGACAACCACTCACCCAACTGCTCAACCCCTGCCAAATGCGGATAATGCTTTCTGCATGCAAACACCACATTACGCTGCTGATTGGGGAATATAGGCATATAATCAATACCCGTGCGCTGTGTGCAAGCTAACTTTGGCACAAAAGTAACGCCATCATCCATTGCCACCAGCGCAAGTAACGTTTCTAAACTATTGCCTTTATATTGATTAGACACATCAACCCCTGCTGAAAAACAAAACTTTTGGGCTTGATCTTTAAAGCAATGGCCATCACTTAACATTAATAGACTGCAACCCTGAAGATCGCTAAGCGCGACTTTTTTATGCTTAGCCAGCGCGTTATCTTTTGAAACAGCGACTAAAAAGTCTTCTTTATAAAGTGGAATAGTGTGGTAATGGCTAAGCTCAGCTACATCGGCCAAAATTGCAAAATCAAGCTCACCATTGTTAAGCGCATCTAATATGGTGGCTGTTTGCATTTCAATAAACGCAAATTGGCTATCTACAAATGCTTCTTTCATTGAGGTTAACAAAGTTGGCAATAAATACGGCGCAATAGTTGGAATAATACCAATTGTTATCTTACCTTGTAATGGTTCATTAGAGGTAGAAGCCAGCTCTTTGAGTATTTGAGTTTGCTCTAAAATAACCTCTATTTGCGCTAATAAACGTACACCTTTAGCAGTTAGGGTTACTTGTTTGGTTGAGCGGTCAAATAAAGTAACACCTAATGTTTGTTCAAGTTTTTTAACCTGCCCACTCAGTGTAGGTTGGCTAACAAAGCACGCATCGGCTGCTTTACGAAAATGTTTATGTTGTGCTATGGCTTTAACGTATTCAAAGTCTTTTAAGTTCATGTTCAGCTCCACCCTGATAGCTTTTGACTATCAGTTTAATACAAACAAACGATTAGAACTATATTTAAATTTTCGCCATAATGGCTTTAACAAATCAAGAGGAACTAAACCATGTTAAAAAATATTGAAGGTCAAACAATCCCAAACGTTACATTTGCAACACGTCAAAACGACGAATGGAAATCGGTAACAACAGACGAGATTTTTAAAGGCAGAACCGTTGCTGTGTTTTCACTACCGGGTGCATTCACCCCAACATGTTCATCTACTCACCTTCCTCGCTACAACGAGCTAGCTGGTGTGTTTAAGCAAAATGGCGTAGATGAAATTGTATGTTTGTCAGTTAACGATACATTTGTAATGAATGCATGGGCTGAACACCAAGAAGCGCAAAACATTACTTTACTACCAGACGGCAATGGCGAGTTTACAGACGGCATGGGCATGTTAGTAGACAAAAACGATTTAGGCTTTGGTAAGCGCAGCTGGAGGTACTCTATGCTTGTAAAAGATGGCGTAATTGAAAAAATGTTCATCGAACCAGACCTACCAGGCGACCCGTTTGAAGTGTCTGATGCCGACACCATGCTTGATTACATCAACCCTAAACAAGCTAAACCTGAGCCAGTAAGCGTTTTCACTAAGCCCGGTTGTCCATTCTGTAAAAAAGCAAAAGAACTACTTACAGAAAAAGGTTTTGCCTATGAGGAAATTGTTATGGGTGCAGGTGCATCATTAACAAGCCTAAAAGCAATCTCTGGCCGCGACACCGTTCCACAAGTATTTATTGGTGGTAATCACATTGGTGGTTCAGACGACCTAGAAAAATACTTTGCCTAATAAGTAAATTTAAATGGGGGCCAAGTGCCCCTATTTATTAAAGGAAAATACAATGAAACAATTGCAAACCGACGTAGTAGTTATAGGCGCAGGTACAGCAGGCTTAAGTGCATACCGAAACGCTAAACAGTTTACCCCTAACGTACTTATGATCGAATCAGGTCCTTATGGTACAACCTGCGCACGCGTAGGGTGTATGCCAAGCAAATTATTAATAGCTGCTGCAGAAGCTGCGCACGCTATAGAAATGGCACCTGCATTTGGTGTGCATAGCTCAATGCCGGTAATAGACGGCAAAGCAGTTATGGCACGCGTTAAAAGTGAACGCGATCGTTTTGCTGGTTTTGTAGTAGAAGCCGTTGATGAACTACCAGACGAAGACAAAATTAAAGGTTACGCTAAATTTTTAGATGCAAACCGTGTACAAATAGATGACCACACCATTATTACAGCCAAGCGGTTTGTCATAGCTACAGGCTCTCGCCCTTCTTACCCTGGCGTATTTAATAATTTTGGTGACAAATTAATCATTAACGACGACGTATTTGAGTGGGACGACCTACCAGAATCTGTTGCCGTATTTGGCCCGGGCGTAATTGGCCTTGAAATAGGTCAAGCACTTAGCCGTTTAGGTGTTAATGTAAAATTATTTGGTGTAGGTGGTGCAATTGGTCCACTCACCGACCCCGTAGTAAAAGACTATGCAAATACAGTTTTTGCAAAAGAGTTTTTTGTTGATACCGACTCAAACGTATCAGACATGATGCAAATAGGCGACAAAGCGCAGCTTACTTACACCGACAAACAAGGTGAAAAACACACCGAACAGTTTGACTATGTACTAGCCGCAACAGGCCGAGTTCCTAATGTAGACAAGCTAGGCCTCGAAAACACAGGTATAGAACTTGACGAACGCGGCGTACCGCATGCCGATCCGCACACAATGCAATGTGGCGAATCAAACATATTTATAGCCGGCGATGCAAGCAACATGATCCCGCTACTTCATGAAGCGTCTGATCAGGGAACCATCGCAGGGCAAAATGCAGGGCGCTTCCCAGATGTACGCATTGGCCTACGCAGGGCCAAAATTGCCGCTGTATTCAGCGACCCACAAATTGCCATGGTAGGTGAAAGCTTTACCCAAATAACAGACCGTTTAGGCTCATGTGGCTGTTTTGAAGTGGGCGAAGTCAGCTTTGAAAACCAAGGCAGAAGCCGCGTAATGCTTAAAAATAAGGGCCATATGCGCGTATACGCAGAGCAAGGCACCGGCTTATTTTTAGGCGCCGAATTTATTGGCCCACAAGCCGAGCACATAGCGCATCTGCTTGCATGGGCAGTACAAAATAAAATGACCGTACCACAAATGCTTAATATGCCGTATTACCACCCGGTTATTGAAGAAGGCTTACGCACCGCACTGCGCGATTTAAACGCCAAGCTTAAGTTTGGCCCAGATATCATTAACCACTGTATGGAATGTGGCCCAGGCGCATAACTTACAAAAATAACACTTGCTATACAAAAAGCCAAAACGTCTTGTTTGGTCTTTTTTATTTATATTAATTTTTAAGCACTGGTATCTACAAAAAATAGTTTAGCTGTTACACTGAATACGTAATTTAATTAAAAAGATGGAATAGCTATGCCCAATAATAAATTTAGACTAGTCACTCGTAGCGATTTTGATGGCCTTGTATGTGCTGTACTACTAAAAGATTTAGATCTAATTGATGACATTTTGTTTGTACACCCAAAAGACATGCAAGATGGAAAAATAGACATCACCGCTAACGATATTACCACTAACCTTCCCTACGTAGCGGGTTGTCACATAGCATTTGACCACCACTTAAGTGAAACCGTTCGAAACGCAAGCGACATTAAAAATCATATAATTGACCCTAAAGCGCCTTCAGCTGCGCGAGTCGTTTACGACTACTACGGCGGCGCCGAAAAATTTCCTAATATTTCAGTAGATATGATGGACGCTGTAGATAAAGGCGACGCAGCTCAGTTTTCTAAAGATGAAATACTCAATCCAACCGACTGGGTGTTAATGAACTTTATAATGGATGCCCGCACAGGCCTAGGCCGCTTTCGCAAATTCAAAATTTCAAACTACCAGTTAATGATGAAGCTCATTGATGCATGTAAAGATCAAAGCATCGACGACATTTTGCAAATGGAAGATGTTGCAGAGCGAGTTGCGCTTTATAATGAGCACAACGAAAAAGCAAAAGCACAAATAACACAGTGTGCAACAGTGCATAAAAACCTAGTGGTACTAGATCTAACTCAAGAAGAAACCATTTACGCCACCAACCGCTTTGTAATTTACGCCATGTACCCCGACTGCAATATTTCAATTCATAAAATGTGGGGGCTTAAAAAGCAAAACGTAGTGTATGCAATTGGTAAGTCAATTACTAACCGCAGTTCAAACACAAACGTAGGTGAGTTATGCCTTAAATACGGCGGCGGCGGCCACTTAAATGCAGGAACCTGCCAAGTAGAGACCAGCCAAGCCGACACAGTACTCACTGAGCTGATCGATAAAATCACTAATGATGGTTAATTACTAACGATTAAATATCAAAATAAAAAAGCGAGTAAATTTACTATTTACTCGCTTTTTATGTGTAGTTATAAATTTTTAGCTATAAAAAACTGTTTTGCTAACGCTTCAACTCAATAGTTATTAATATCTTAGGTTTTTAAGGGCGGCGATTAGCAGACGTTGAGGTTGACTAAATATCGTAGTTACTTGATTGGTCAAACTGCCCTTTGCACATATATTCATGTAAATGAGCGACGCGCCCATATTGTTCCATTTAACTTTACTGAAAAGTTTTAGAAAACTTAGTGATAGTAATACCCTAGGTTATTTGTTAAAAGTAGATAAGTGAGCGTTAAGTCGGCAGAAATATGCGCGATGAGCGCACTATTAAATTGTTATATTTGTCTGGGAAATTATGCATAAGCACACCTTTAAAGAAGATGAATGGCCTTTCAGTTGCCCAATAGACTCTGCTGCAGTAACTACCAAATTTGTCTATGAAAGATTGGAGCCAATAATCCAAGTTAATCATTACATAGATGATGGGTGGCAATTTATGTGCAACACTACGGATGACCCCGATGACGGCATGGTAATTTGTATGGGGTGTTTTATTAGCAAATTTCCAGAAATGATTGAGCTTGCAGATCTACCTAAAGGCTGGGACGCATTCAGAGAAGACAAAAATCAACCGTGGGACAAACAGCAGTTTGAATAAGCCACAAATATAACAAACACATTAAGTCGCTTCGCTGGGACGCTAACACATGGGCTGCGTCACTTCGCTCCTAATTTTAGCCCATGTGTTACCGCCCTTTATGTGGGTGTTAGCTTGAAGGGAGGCGTATGTTTTCAAATATGAAACTTAGTCATTTAGTATTGCTACTAAGTTCGACTTTCACAGCAGGGAGTTTCGCTAACGTATGCTCAAGTGATGAGCTTATTCAAATCAATAATTATATTTATGACGTTAAGAACCTATCAAAAAGTTATCACTCTGCTGATCGAATAGATGAATATCATGATTACTTAACTGCAATGGAAAGGTATAAGAAATCAACTCCAGAGTGGAATGATAAACAAGCTTTAATTAACGCGTTCAGTTCTTCTTTAATTCTGTATCCTGCTTTTTACCAAGTTTCTTCTGTTACACACGTTAAAATGCAACGCGCAGAAAACCAAACCTCTTTGACTTTAAAAATTAATCGCAATGAAACGAAGGGAGTTGATTCGTTAAGTGTGTCTCTTAACCCAACAAATAATAAGATAATTGGTGCACTATTTTATTCTGATGAAAAGTTTGAGAGCGGAGATATATGCAAAAAAGAATTGGGACTAGAGTATATTCAAGCTAACAAGCAAATGCAGCCAACGCCAAACAACGGCTCGGCTGAATAGCGCGTTACCAATGACCGCTCACAGCACAAAGCAGACTGAATGTAATTTGGCTATTTTAATAAAAGGACAGCGCTAATTATTTATATTTCAATTTACTCTGCTACATATGTGCTACACAAAAATTAAAGAGAAGAAGAAGAAAAGCGTAACCCATTGATTTAATTGGTAGCCCCTGCAGGAATCGAACCTGCAACTGCCCCTTAGGAGGGGGCCGTTATATCCATTTAACTAAGAGGCCACAGCGGTGTGCTAGGGTTAAATTATAACGGCATCTGGTTTTTTATATCAAGTTTTAAATCAAGTGGAATTTGAGTTAATTACTTGATAAATATATATCTTCTTTGCTTAGTACGTATTGCGGTATAAACTCTCGGCTGCTGGCCACTATTTGCTTGGTGTTGACATTTATAATGCGTGTATTAATAACAATACCGTTTTGCCTGTAGATTAAAGTGCCCGCGAGTATATGACTTGCCATGTGATCTTCACTCAGCTTTTTGATATTTCGTGAAAACACAAAATCACCGCGTCTGTTTACGTCTATTGTACTGGTGGTTTTAAAATCAACCACACTGTAACCAAACTTTTGTAATTGATGGATTAGTGTTTCAGATATTTGGTTACCTAACTGGTTACTTTTATTGAGTGACGAGTCAAAGTTTACCAATGTACTAACAGCAATATTAACCTGTGTATCGGCTTCTGTGTCGTACTCTAGCGTGTCAACTAAGTCTAAAGCCATTTGTTCTACGTAGTTAACGAGGGTTTTATGATGCTTTACTGGCTTAAAGGGTTTTGACGCATCGTAATCATTGTTTGGTTGCACAGTTTGGTTGTGTGTTTGAGTATCGTAACTGCCATTTAATACATAGCTGGTACTTGCTTGCGTTGTTGTGTGCGAATTTGAATCATGCTCATGGTGATGCATTAGCGAGCAACCAGATAGAGCAACGACTAACCCAGCTAGTGATAATGTCCGTAAATTGGTGTTTAGTGTAAAGCGCATACTCACCTCACTCACTCGCTTGTTTTAGCATAATACCATCGGTACGGTAATTACCATTTAACGCATCAATAACTGATTGCGGTAAAAACCCTTGCGCCGAACCAACGACCGCTTTACTTGTTAAGCCAACAATTCGTGCATTGACTAAAACTCCGCCTTGGTGACTTACTAGCGTGCCTGCCAGTACGTATTGAAAGTTTTGCTCTGGGTCTAATTCAAGATAGTCTCGGCTAAAAACAAAGTCGCCGGTTTGTGTTACACGCACATAATCGGTGGTTTTAAAATCAATGACCGGTACACCAAAATTGTGGAGCTCATGCATAAAGCTTTCAGCAATTTGATTTCCTAATAAGCTACCATTACTGTAATCGTCGTCTAAAAATACAAAACTTGATACCGCTAGTGGTGTTTTATCATTTACGTATTGTAAGTTTTCGACCATGTCTTGCATTATTCCGCGCACATAGTGGTTTATGTTTTTATGCATTGGCGGCGTCGATTTTGTGTAGTTAGTTTGCTGAGCTAACCCCGACTGAAACATGTTATCGTGATTAACTGGAGCACTCACTTTGCGTTGGCTTGTTGCCAGTTGCGCTCCTTGGTTACTTTGCTCAACAGCTGGGTCGGCACTAGGGGTGTTCATAATTTGTGAACAACCAAAACCTAGTGGCAAACATAGCGTGATTAATAAGTTTCTCATTGTGTACTCCTCGTTAATATTCACTGCGATAGAGTGAGCCATCGCGCTGCTGAATTTTTTCATTTCCCCACATTACATTGATTGGGATCTCGGTACTGCCAGCAGATAAAACTTGCTTATTGCTAATGTTTACCATGCGCGCATTTACAATGTATGCATGCTGTTGACGTGTCACGGTGCCGGTGATTATAAGGTCAATATTTTGGCGCTCTCGTAACTGTTCTAAATTACGGGTCAGCGCGCTGTCGGCATTATGAGATAAGTGTAGGTTATTTGCTAAGCGATATTCGACCATGTGATAACCCATTTGCGTCATTTTGGTTAATATACTTTCTTGTATTTGTTGGCTTAAGCCCGACGCTTGCTGCGTCATTAGCTTAGTGTCGAGCGCATCTGCAAAGTAAAAACTACTCACACCTATGCGAGTATTATTGCTTAATGGACCTTTTAAATGACTTAATTGCACAGTTAAGTTGTGTACATAGTCACTTACTGTATAAGGTGCCATCGCTGCTTTTGGGGCATATGTGCTTATACTTGGCTCGGGTTCAGGAATTAAACTGCACGCGGCCAAGTTAATTAATAATAAGGGTAGTAAAAGGCGCATAGTTGCCATCCTCTTGTGATCATACAAGAGACTAAGCAATTATTATGCCTAGAGGGTTGGTTGTGGTTTTTCCTGCGTATAATAGGTAACAAAACAATTAATTTTTTGCTGTTTTAATGCTTCGCAAGCGGTTGTTGCTTGTTTATTTGTTTTATATGCGCCTAACTTTAAACGATAAAACGTATTGGTTTTTATTACTTTAGTTTCAACATTAACAGCTAAATTAGTATCAAAAAACGTCGGTACTTTACGTTTTAAATTAGCCAGTGCCGTGTTTAATTTAGTTTTACTGTTAAATGCTGCTACTTGAATAGCGAAAAATGCCTGGTCGCTTTTTAAAATACTTTCTTTTGGAGTGGTTGTTTGAGCGTTGTTTGTTCCAGCCGTATTGGTTTCGTCAATGGCTTTTAAACGAGTAGTCAGCTTTGATAGCTGCCCTTCTAGCTCAAGCAGATCGTTAACTTTAGGCTCAACTGTTTTCCACTCATTTGCAGACTGTTTGAGCGCTTTTAAATCCTCGCTTGAAATAAGGACAGTGTTTGGTGTTGTTGAACTCGGTGGCGCTTTTTTATATGAAGTACACCCTGTTATAACGAGCAAAACCCCAATACAAAATAAAGTGTTTATAAATTCCTTTTTAATAACCATACTTTTTACCTACCACCCTTTTGATTATGGTCAGGTATTTTATGGATAAAAAAATTTTTAAGTCAAGTTTCTATTTTAACTACAGCTTTACAGGCTTATCTGTGTAGTTACTCACTATGCAGTCAAGCTTATACACTTTAAATACTTCGCAGTCTGCTTTGGCATTTTTTAGATTTTGGTACGAACCTAACTTAAGCCTGTAAAACGTTTTTTTGTTAATTTTTGCGGTTTCAACATTGGTCAGTATTTTTTTTCTGAATAAGGGGGCAGCTTTGGTGTTTAGCTCTTTCCACGCTTTTGCGATGTCTTTTTCTGAGTCAACCGATGCCACTTGCAGAGCAAAAATATGTCTAGGTGTATTAAGTTTAACTGTCTGCTTTTTATTTCTGTATTGATTAACGCTTTGGCTACGCGAACGAGCAGCTTGCTGATTGTGAATTGTGCGCGTGCTGTACGAGCTATTTGTAGGCTGATTAGATTGGGCTATTGCCTTACTGTTAATAATATCTATGTGATTAACAAGGTAGGTAATTTCTTTTTCTAGCTTTAAAATACGCTCTATACCCGCTCTGGCTTGCTGCCATTGCAATGCTGCATCTTTTAACTGAGCCAGCTCTAATGCAGTAATAGGTACATACTCAGGCGAATTAGTTTGTGTTTCTGGTGCTTGCACTAATTTAGCTTCAGGCGTAATAGAGCATGCTGTACCAAATAGCAGTATCAGCAGGCTTAAAAGTAATCCTGTTATTTTTTTGTTATTAGTTAACATTTAATCGCTGTCCTGAAAGCAGTGTAATCACACTTACATTTCAGTTAAACATCCTCTTTACAAAGCGTTTAACCTTACTTTAATTTTCGAGCCACACCCTAGCCCTTTACATAAATAAGCGTATTTAATTCAATAAGCTTATGTATTTTTGACTCCTCCATGAGAACACTTTTCAATACAATTTTAATGCCACTTAAACTAAACATTACAACATAAATTACATTATGTCTGTAAAGTAATCAAAACTATTCTAATTTTTACATTAAAAAAACAAGTTATGCAAAAACCAAATAAAAAAAGCGCCTAATTAGGCGCTTTTTGCTGATTAAATGTAAACGGTTATACAAGTGTTTTAATAAACGTTTTTAACTCATCGGCAAATTCGTCACGACGAAGTGCAAACTCAATGGTTGCTTTTAAATAACCAATTTTACTACCACAATCGTGGCTTCGGCCTTTCATTGCGTAAGCATCCACTTTTTCGCTTTGCATAAGCATGGCAATAGCATCGGTCAGCTGAATTTCATCGCCAGCACCTTGCGGCGTTTTTGCAAGTAGCGGCCAAATATTTTCACTTAACACGTAACGCCCAACTACTGCTAGGTTTGAAGGTGCCTCGTCAACCGGTGGTTTTTCTACCATGCTAACAATTGGTGAGCTTTCACCCTGTGCTATTTCGGTGCCACCTAAGTCCACCACACCAAACTTATCTACTTCCTGCATTGGTACAGGCTCTACCATAATTTGGCTGTGCTTAGTTTGTTCAAAGTGAGCGATCATCTCTGCAAGGTTGTCTTTTTTAAGATCGCTTTCAACGTCGTCTATAATCACATCGGGTAAAATAACGACAAACGGTTCGTTACCAATAATTGGCGCGGCGCAATTAATAGCATGGCCTAGCCCTTTTGCTTCGCCTTGGCGAACGTGAATTATTGTTACGTCTTTAGGGCATATAGCTTGCACTTCGGCAAGCAATTGCCGCTTAACACGCTTTTCAAGCGTTGCTTCTAACTCAAAGCTGGTATCAAAGTGGTTTTCGATAGAGTTTTTACTTGAGTGCGTGACAAGTACTATTTCTTTTATGCCTGCGGCAACCGCTTCGTTTACTACGTATTGTATTAAAGGTCGGTCTACGACAGGAAGCATCTCTTTAGGGATTGCTTTTGTGGCTGGTAGCATGCGCGTACCAAGTCCCGCTACTGGGATCACTGCTTTCATGTTGTTTTCCTTAATCGGTTATTATACTGAAAATGGATATTGAATTGCGTCATGGCATTGATAGCCAGTTACTTCAAAATCGTCCCGGGTAACCCACGTTTCTATGTCTTCAAGTGACTTTATATTTGGATTAATTGTAAGTGTAGGCGATTCAAATGGTTCGCGCTTGAGCTGGACGTCGCGCATTAATTCGAGCTGATTTTCGTAAATATGAGCGTTAGCTATTTTATGATACGCCTTACCCGGTTTGTGGCCGGTAATCTGAGCGACCAATGCAAGCAATACAAAACATTGAATTTGATTAAAATTTAGCCCCAGTGGATTTTCGCCCCCCAAAAAGTGCACAACCTGTTATCAGGTTTAAGTATAATACAAACATTCTTACTGTGCATTAAAATTATGCACAATCAGATGAATTAGCGTTTATTTTTATCACAATAATTATTGGATCACGTAGCGTTCTTTTGACAAACGAGTGAGAACTTTCCCAAACGTGATTAGATGGCGCTCACAGAGCTCGCCTAATTCGTTGCCGTCTATAATGGTGACGTTGAGTTTACCGGCGATTTCCCTGGTTGATTTAGCCAACTGGGTAGCATTGGTAATAAATACCTGCTTGGTAATTTCCCGGCCCAAGTGCTGGCCATAGATTGCATTAGCGTTGGATATTTCCTGCACAGCGTTATGACCCTTATAAGCCCCTTGCTTATGTTTAGCCTGAATGAGTATGGCTTCGCTCGCGAAAGTTAACACGCCATCGGCACCAAAGTCTGAACCGTCTTTTGTTAGCCATGCACTGTCGGCCTGATATTCACGAGAAAGTAACTCTAATGTCAGTGCTTCGAACTGTTTCCAGCTTAAGCGTTGCATATCTTCAAATGTAATAATGCTATCGGCTCCAAGGCTATGCTTATCGGAACCGGTTGGATTAGGCATTACTTCACCCGGTGTAACCACTGCGTCTTTAAGCATCGATTTTTGTGATAACAGGCTATGCAGGTTAACGTCAAAAGACTCAAACGAGGGATGATGCAGAATGGGCACGTAAATGTTTACGTCTTTTTTCTGACCGATACGAAATACCCTATCGGTGGCTTGTGCTTCTTTTGCCGGATTCCAGTGACGCTCAAAGTGGATAACGTTGTTAGCCCCAACAACTGTTAAGCCAACACCGGCCGCTACTGGCGACATAATAATGATATTAAAGCCTTCTTTGGCCTCAAAGTCAGTGATCATGGATTTACGGCTTAAGGCGCCGGCTTTTTTAACTACCGCTTTGGCATCGCCATTGATAACGTGCAGTGGCCCAAGTCCAAAGTAGCTGCCCAACGCAATACTTAAAAAACGTTGCAGGCGCTTGTTTACCGCAAAGATAATACACTTTTCGTTTCTGGACTTGATATCGTTAAGTACTTCGATGGTTTTGGCCATTTTGGCGGATTCATCGAACAGGGTTTTAATTTCACGCCTTGATGTCGGCGCGTCTAAGCGACCGCCGTCTGCCAAGCGTGGATGCAGCGAGCTATCACGTAAGCGCATTAAAGTTGTTAGCACATGGCTGTTTTCATCTTCTAACTGCGCTTCTATAGAGCCATCGTACACTTTTTGCTGATAGGCGGTCATAATGGCATGTAGCTTAAGTTCGTATTGCCAATCACTTGACTCTATCCCTACCAGCATATGCTTTTGCGGTAAACCTTCGAGGTTATCTTCTTTTACGCGACGCAGCATTAATGCCCCTACCTTTTCCCGTAGCTGGCGCCCAAGGGTTGCCCTAACTCTATCCACTTCATCCCCAGCTGCTTGCAGGATAGGCGTGATATAGGTTTGCCTGAACGTTTGATAAGAATCCAAATAGCCGGGACAAGCGGTATCCATTAAACACCAAAAATCAGCTAGGCTGTTTTCTACCGGTGTACCGGTGGCTAGTAGCTTAAACTTGGCTTTTAAGCCTTTGGCTGCCCGGGTTTGCAACGCATTGGGATTTTTAATGTTTTGCGCTTCATCGAATACTGCCAACCCCCAGTCAATTTGTGACAGGGAAAACTGGTAATCACGCAGTGTTTGATAGGTGGTGATCACCAACCGGCGTGGTAAATCCAAGCGATCCGGCCCATATTTTTCGCCGAATTTAAGGGAATAGCGAGGCTCGAATGATTCTTCATCGATATTAGAAGCTTTAGTTTCGGCACTGCCATCTCGGAAACTGTTTAAGTCGCCGTCTGACTGTAAAATAACGATGTCTCTAAAGGGCGATTCATTGAAGGTTTCTATGACTTCGTCCTTCCAGTTTTCTAGTAGACTAAGTGGTGCCACAATGAGTGTTGGACGACAAGTTTCGCCCGCCTCTTCGCACAACCGATAGTAATGGTCTATGCCAGAAAGCGACATAAAGGTTTTACCCAGCCCCATGTCGTCTGCCAACAATGCACCATTAACCAGCTCTTTCTGGCGAGCCATTTCTTCCAGTCCGAGGATCCATTTAACGCCCACTAGCTGATGCGGGAATGGTGTGCGCTTATGATTCGACCAGTCAAGTTCTTCGCTGTACAACACATCATTAAGCGCTTCTTCAACCAGCTTAGAGGGGCTGTCTAATTCGTCATCATTGAGGGCAATATCGATAACGATTGGTCCATCGTCGATATCAACATTCTCATCATCATTTGGTGCATCGGGAGAGTTCGGCTCTTTTTCGCCGTCATCTTCTGGCTGGTTGTTAATTTTATCTTGCAGCTTGGAGAGGGTTTGCGTTATGTCGGCTTCACTACCGATATCGTAGTTTTTGCCCTCAAAGACAATTTCTGTCGCGCCTGTTGCTTTAGCATCGTTAATAACTTGCTGTAATTGAAAAAGATCTTCCTGTGTTTTAACTTCTTTGGTAACTGCACTAATTGGCAAAATCTTTCCGGCTGCATGGTTTTGACCAAACCAATCGATTCCCGACTCGTCGGTTTCACCAAAGTAAGCGTGTTTAAAGCGAGTGGCACCTTTTACCCGAAGCGCAAAGCCGACATCCAGATCAACAAGTGAAGCATCCAAAAACGCCCCAGGGGCTTTTAAAAACTGTTGTACCTGAGAGCGCGGAATGGCCCTGTGCCCGATGATTTCTTTGGCGGCTTTGGCAGTTTTCTCGTTAAAGAGAATAATCTCATTACCCACTTTTAGGGTACGGCCATTTTTGGCTTGTAACTGCCCTAGTACACGTTGAAGTTTATCGTGATCGGTCTTTTGGCCCATACTTGGGGTAAGAATGAGATTACCTTGAGGATCAAGCTCAGCTTCTACTGCAATCTTGTCTGGTACATGTATTTCGAGTTTATCGAAGTGGCTTAAAGAGAGTTTCGCCCCCGCCTGTTGAGCTTGCTGCAAGCTATGCAATAGCAAAAGATTATCCGATTCACTTTTGGCTGACTTCGAATGTTCAGTAAGTGCCGTGAAAACCTCGAACATTGCTTTAGTTAACGTAAATTGCGTGTCACCAAAAGAGAGAATACTCCCATTTTGTTTATAAGCTGCCGTCATGCGGCCGGAAGGTGACTCTACATTTACAATGACTTTAAAGGACTCGCCTGAGGTAGTTCCCTTAATATCTACAGCGGCTTTACCATTCCATCTTGTTGGTAAATTTAATAGCTGGAAAACATCTTCATCTAACGCAGAAATAACGTGATGTGGCACTATAAAACCATTAGGGATAACTTCGGCATTACCTTCTTCGGTGAGCATTTGCAGAGCAACGAACTGTGCAGTGAGATATTCATCTGCCCCACCAGATTTGATTTTGTTAAATTGGTATTCAGGGCAGTAAAAATCGACGCTTTCATTGCTGATTTCAAAGTCAAACTTGGCGCTTGATTCTTTTACGCTAAACAAAGATGAAATCCAGTTTTTCATTATCCTACTCCGTACATCCGCTTATATTTTTTATAGTCTTCTTCGCTAAGCACATCGGAAGCTTTTATTTGAACACCCATCTTTTTCAATGCATCCACGGACTTTTGTTGCCATTTAAAAGTGTCTGAAGAAACATGTGCAAAATGGTCAAATACACTGCATCCGCGAGCGTACATCTGACGGCTCATGCGCCCCGTTAAATCGTCGTATCTTAATCGTTGTTTACCAAACTGTAAGACAGGAGCCGTTTCATGTAGGTTTTTATAAAACCAAATCTGGCAGTTATGGCTTCCCTCTATCATGTGCCCTCTGGTTAGTTCTGCATAAATAATAGAGCGATCACCATCTTCAACGATCGAGTAATCAGGTACGTGTTCCGGCCGATAATTATCGCGAATATATTTATCCGCCTTTTTGGAGAGATAAAGTTTAGTATGTACAATCGTGCCAGCCTCATGCATCCCCTCCAAAAAGTGTTTGCGAGATGGGAACATGCGCATCATGTCATCGTCACGGGTACTTTTAGAGTAATCTTCCAGCGCTTCGAGGAATAGTTTGAGATCCAGTTTGGATAACCAACTCTGTACCTTTTTACTTTGTTGCGGGTTTAGCTGGCTCCACCATTTAATGTAACGAGGGTGATTTTTGGGTACGCGAGGATCGCCTGCAATGGCGATTACGGCATTTTGCCAGCTCTCGTGCACATTTTGTGTTGGCGCTCTGTCGATTAAAATGCGCAATGCCACGTGACCAATAAGATCCTCTGAATCATAACGGCTATTAGCAACAGTTTCTCTACTGATTTCTTCAAGCAACTCGTGCGGTTGATTTACCGGAATATTCTGAAGCTGCTCCACAAAATAGACTGACTGGGCCCGTTTAACAAAGTCACCTGAAGCATATTGATCGAGTCCCCAATGCTTGACATGTTGCTCGAAGGTTGATTCGCGCTTAATTGCTTGTTTCGCCAAGAATGTTGGACCATCAGCACATAGCACTTGTTCCTCCATACCTTTGGCCAACCCTTTTCGCTTGCGCTCTGTACACAACCAGTCACCAATGTCATCAGGTTCTGATATGGCATCAAAATCACTTAAAAAATGCTGAAAGAGTGATTCAATAAACAGGTTACTGCCATTAGGGATAACAACCAAAATATCACTGAGGAGTTCTCGATCGATATTAATTGCGCTGCGAATCTTTTGATTTGCCGTTAAAGCAATTGATAGTGCTCTTACATCAAATCGATTATCAATGCGAAATAGGTCGAAACGGTTTCTTGATAATAGATTAAAAAGCTTTGACCAAGCTGCTTCGAATTTAGGGTTATCTGTCCCTGCTTTTTTGGCAATCGCTCTTTGCTCAGCCGTTAAGCCCTTAAGCACTTTCATATTTTTACGATAATATTCATCACTTAAGAAGAACTTCATTATTCGCTCCACTTGTCCCAGGTTCTTTTAGACATCTTTAGCTTTTTCATAATCTTCAAGCTTGGGCTTCTTAACCGTAAAACGGATATCGATGCGGCGATTTCGAGCTCTTTGCTCTTCTGTTTCTTCAGTTAAATCGACTCGTCGTGTATCTGCATAACCACTCACAGAAAAGAGTAACTGGCCATTGAAGTTTTGGAGTTCATTCAGCTTGGGCTCTACCAGGATCTCGGTTTGCCATAGCTTCCAAATCGATACCGCCCTGTCGGCAGATAAACCCCAGTTACCTTTTCCTCGGTACCATATACCAACGCTGTCGGTATGCCCTTCCACAAACACGGTATCCAGATATTTCCAACGCTCGTTGGTAGTAATCGCTTTATGCAGCGCGATGCCAATTGCCCTAACTTCTTCCTGTGTTTGTTCATCTTCTGGTAGCGTATCTTTCGCAGACTCAAAAGAAAGCGTACTTTCAGGGATCCGAAGAACCGTATCGTTCTCAACAATTTCAACGTGAATGTTTTGTTCAGCCAATTCTTCCTGAATATCGATAAGAATGTTTCTTCGAGCTTCTTCTGCTTTTTTAAGCTCTACGATACTGGCATCTATTTTCTCTGACTTTTGGGTAAGCTCAATAATTAGCGCTACCGCCGCCAGAATAAAAATCACTAACAAGCCTGACATCAAATCAGAAAAGGACATCCAGTATGGATTTTCTTCATCGACCTTTGAGCCTCTGCAGTTAAATAACCTATCCATGTGTTACCCCAATTTAACCTGCATTTCATCAACAACACTGGAAAGCGCTTTAATCGCATTATTCATTTGCGTTGAATAATCCGTAACGGATTGAGACCAAATTCTTAAATGTTCGGCCGTTTGACCGTTAGCTTGTGTCGCATAATCTTCGAGCATCTGAGTCATGTTGCTGCTGAGTTGTTCTACTTCGCCTCTCAGATCGCCGATAAACTCTTTTTGAGTTGCTTTGAGTTCAGAGAATGTTGAACCAGCACTTTCAATCAAACTATTAAGCTGTGTAGTCAATTCACTAAACCTCGAAACATCCTTCATTAACTCTTCACGTAGGTTTTCCATTCTTTGAGCAGACATCTGATTCTGGTTTGCCAAATCAGCCGTGCTTTCCACCGCTTCTTTAATTGCACCAGACAACTTATTACCTGCGTCGTTAACATGAGAGCTTAAAACACGCATATTATCTGCTGAAACACGCAGTTCTGTTGAAGATTCACGCATAGCTTGTGTAGCCTGCGCACTGGCATCGACTGATGAATTTATGCTGTTTTGTAATGTTTGCCCTTGGGCAATTAATTGTTTAACGGTAGCAACCTGATCGCCTACCGACTTTTCTACTGACTGAAGGATTTCATTAGAAAGTGTAGAAATAGCTTGGGTTTGTTGTTCAATCTTAGCATTTCGCTCAGTTTCCAGCTGCGAAGAACGTTGCTCCCTTTCATCAAATGACTTAGTCAGGCCACTAAGCTGAGACTCTACAAAGTTACTCAACGTTTCACCCTGTTTTCTCGAGTTCTCAACAAGCTCATTTACCTGAGATTTGATTGTGGTTACCAATTCTTCATCTCGTCTTGCCGAAGCCTCTTCGCGAGATTTCATCTGTGTAGACATTTCACCGATTTGATTCTCTACGAAAGACGATAGTTTATGATGAATCGCTTCTGACTGAGACGACAGGCTGCTTACCTGATTTGAAATATCAGCAATCAGGGCTTTTTCACGTTCGCCTGAGTCAGCCTGCGTCTTCTGTAATTGCTCAACAAAGCTATTCATAGTGGTTTGCATAGCATCAACAGACTGGCTAACTTTTGATGAGACATCATCAAGTGCCTGGCGCTGTTGGTTACCTGCTTGCCCGAAGCCATCCATAAAGCTTTCAAGTAAACCTTCCAGAGCTTTTTGGTTTCCTTCGGAAGTTTCATCTACCAGTTTATTAATAGCCGGAGCCATAATTTCGGAGAGACTGTTTTCTAAGCTAGATTGAATTCCCTGTGTTGCAGTAAGCATAGCCTCCTGCATTTTCTCACCAATTTGCTCAGCTAAGCCTTGCAGAACTTCTCTCGATTCAGAGCTATTTTCTGAAATTTTCTGTAGTTGCTCTTCAGGACGAATTCTGGGGAAAAGCCAATCAACACGGTCTTCTATTACTCTGATTTTGCGACGTATGAGCTGTTCACAGAATTTTTCAAAAAAGTTGAAAATTACGCTTAGAGCAACGCCCCATACCGAAGTTAAAAATGCAATTTTGGCACCGTTTACAACTCCGGCTACACCTTCCTGCATTTCATTTACATCAACACCAGCCCCCAGCTTTAAATCAGCAAGACCTAACTGAAGCCCCATAAATGTACCGATAACACCAAGTGCTGTCAGGAAACCTGGCACGGCAGCAATCAAGCGGTTTTCAGTAACGCTTCGAGCCAAGGTATAAGAATTAAAAAAGTGACCTGCGTCAAGTGTGTTTCGAAGTTCAACCTGCTCACCGTTTTGAATCTCAACGAGTGTTTCATCGAACTCCATCCACAAAAAGCCAATGCCTTTGTCTTTTTGCTTAGCCTGTTGATAAAGTGAATCTCGTTTGCTTGCAACATCGTCACGTTCAAGCGGTTTTAGCATTTTTGATAGCCAGTTAAGCTTAGCTCCCGTCACTAAACATTTGTAGACAAAGAAAAGAGCAAACACTACGGTAACACTTATTAAAAGCGCAACGAAAAGAGTACTTAACTCTGTTCCTGTCTGTGGATTTAAGGTGAATTGAGAAAAATCGGGGATTAACCAAGTAAGCTCAATCTGCTTTTCATTTGCCATCATTTACTCCATTTATTATTCTTTGTAGCTTCTCCGCCAAAATTACATCCCACCATAAAACGTATTAACAAAGCCTTTTAGCTTTTCTGCCAACCTTGGTATTACTTTTTTGCGTTGTAATACACTTGGTGGCTTTTCCATGGTGGCTACTATGTCTTCACGCAATGGCTCTTGGTTGCTGAATATCATGCGTTCAACAAGCTCTTTTACGTTTTCAGGTATTAAATGTTCTTCGTCAGCCATTGCTTGGGTGGCTTTTTCTTTTTCTACTTCCCAATAGGCGGCAAAGGCATCGTCAACTTCTTCCGCTGATTGTACATCAGGCAGGTTTTCTTGAATGAATTTATCAATCAGCTCTTGTTTGCTGCGTAGTTCAGGATCACCACTAATGGTTTGCATTAACGCTTTATATTGCTGCTGGTATTCTTCATCAGAGTCAGATTGTTTAAGTTTGCTTACTAGCTTTAAGATGTAAGCAACATTCACTTCATCCATCGCTAGTAGCTCAAGCTCAAAATCAATTTCTTCTAATATCGACTCTTTTTCAGGGGCAGTATTGGTTTTAACCTTGTCGTATAAATCTAAGTACTTACTTTTATAGTCTTCATATTCTTGTTCTTGAATGCTGACATCATCAAACTTAAAGTCAGCGAAAGTTGAAAGCACATTGCGTAAACGCATTAACTCCCTGAATGCCTTAATAAATTCAAGTTCAGCGTTTTCATCATCAAGGCTGTCAACACTTGCCGTGTCAGGCGCGATGGTTTGCATTTGCTCTAACGCTTGGTTAAACATCTTAATGAATTCTTCATACGGCGGCATGATCACCGTATCTTTCGCATCTTTGTTTGAAAACAGCGCTAAGGCATCATCTGTGCGCTTTTTCAGGTTACGAAAGCTGATGATGTTACCTTGCGACTTCTGCTCATTTAGAATGCGATTGGTGCGTGAGTACGCTTGAATTAATCCGTGATACTTAAGGTTCTTATCAACATAAAGCGTATTTAAGGTTTTACTATCAAACCCTGTTAAAAACATATTTACCACAAGCAAAATATCAACTTTTCGCTCACGCACTTTTTTAGAAATATCGTTGTAATAGTTGTAGTAAGACTCGCTATCTTTAGTGGTATAGCTACTGCCAAACATTTTGTTATAGTCGCCAATAAACTCTTCAAGTCTATCTCGGCTATGGCTTGCTATACCTTCGTACTGGGCTTGAGGTTCAGCAACTTTATCTAATACAACTTCGTCTAAGCCATCAGCATCTGGGTCTTCTTCATTAGCGGCATACGAGAAAATAGTGGCTATTTTAAGGTTGTGTTTACCTTCTGCCTTTTTCTGGGCAAATAGCTCGTAATACTTAATTAGTGCTGGCACGCTTGAAACACAAAACATCCCGGTAAACGCTTTGCTATGGGTTTTACGATTATGCTGAGCAATAATGTAATCGGTTATTTTTTCTAACCGAACGTCAGATTCCATTAACTCTTTGGTGTCGATACCTTCAACGTCTATATCAACTTCATTGGCGCTGTCTTTTTTCTTATAACGGCCAACATACTCAACATTAAACTTAAGTACGTTTTCGTCTTTAATCGCATCAACAATGGTGTATTTATGAAGCGGTTTATGGAATAAGTCACTGGTGGTGTATTTACGAGAAAACTTAGACACCGCATTTTCAGCAAAAATAGGCGTACCAGTAAAACCAAACATTTGGTGATTAGTAAAAAACTGGCTAATGCGTTGATGAGTATCACCAAACTGGCTGCGATGACATTCATCAAAAATAAACACTACGTTTTTGTCTTTTACTGGCTCCATGCGGCTTGAATAACGTTTATTGCTAATGGCGTTATTAAGCTTTTGAATGGTAGTAACAATTAGCTTTTCGTTACGGCGAGTATTAACCTTTCCGCCTTTCGCTTTAGTTGATGACTGCTGCTCACCGTCTTTTTCAAGGTAATACACATCTTTACCGGTGAACTGGTCAACAAGCACTTTGGTTTTGTCTGTACCGTCTACACAGCCTTTAATAAAGCTATTAAATTCTTTGGCGGTTTGATAATCCAAATCTTTACGGTCAACTACAAACACCACTTTGTGAATGGCGCTATCACCCGTAAGTAACTGAGCGGTTTTAAATGAGGTAAGTGTTTTACCTGAACCGGTAGTGTGCCAAATATAACCATTCATCTTAGCGGCGTTAATGTCACCTTGGCTTTGTTGACTGCGTTGTTCAGACAAGTCATTTAGGCTAGCTAAACTCCTTGTCTTCTCGCCTTGTCGCCTCGCCAAAGCACCATTATCTTGCTCAGATATTATTTGTTGACGTTCAGCTACTCGGTCAATAATCGCTTCAGTGGCATATATTTGATATGGGCGCATCACCATTAATATGCGGTCTGTCTCATTCAGTACCACGTATTTAGTGATCATGTCGGTTAAGTGTTTAGGGGTAAAAACACCTTGGCGAATTGGCTTAACTCGGTATAACGGTCGTTATTTTCTTTTGCCCAGAAGAAGGTTTGTTTAAAGCTTTGTTTGCGATTATTAGCGTAATACTTGGTATTTACACCATTAGAGATAACAAACACCTGCACATACTGGAATAAGCCATCTTCAGCCCAGTAAGAATGGCGCTGATAACGGTTAATTTGATTAAACGCTTCTTTAAGCTCTAAGCCACGGCGCTTTAACTCTATTTGAACAAGAGGTAAACCGTTAACCAAAATGGTTACGTCATAGCGGTTTTTGTAACGGCCTTCTACGGTAACTTGTTGGGTAACTTGAAAGTGGTTTTTGCTAACATCGGCATCAATAAAACGAATGTAACCAGCGGTGCCATCGTCTTTATTTATTTGCAGCCTATCACGCAGTATTTTCGCTTTATCAAAGACATTGCCTTTAGCTAAAACATTGCGAATTTGCTTAAGTTCATTGTCACTTATCTCAAAGCCATTAAGCTTTGAAAGCTGCTTTTTTAAGTTAGCTCTTAGCGAGTCAATATCAGTGATATTGACCTTTTCAAACTGCTGCTTACCATCAACTTTTTTAGCAAGCTGAGCAACTAAGTTATCTTCTAATTCTTGTTCTGACTGATAGGCCACATTAACTTCCTTGTGTTAGCTTTCTAGTAATTTATCCATTTTCTTCTTGGCAACGTGTTCTAATAATTTTCTGCCAGAGTCAAAAATGACCTTAAATGGAAAGTCTTTAAATTCAGACTTTAATTTGGAGAAAACTTCTTTATTGGCAAGCGATTTAGCAAAGTCATGACCCGTCTGGGTTAACCTTAAATCTTTAAGAACAACACCCCATTGACCATCCAAGCTTTGATAAATCCCCATATGTTTCAAATTACCAATTTCGAGAGAACTTAAACTTACTAATTCGTTATCAATTAAAATTTGGTAATGAAATAAAAACTTCTGATTAATGTCACCATTCTCATCATGTGGAATTCCTGCCTTTTTTAAATCGGCAAAAGTAATATGAGCAGTTTCAGCTTCAATAAATACAGTTAAAATATCTTTTATATATTCGAGATCAATTTTCATACCTAGTCCTTTAGTTATACAAACATCTGCTGTAACAAACCTTTTTTGAAGGTTTTTGTTAGTTCTATTTGCTCATTTACCGCATTAACTTTTGTTTCAAGAGCTTTTATAAAACTAACAATTTTTTCTCGTTCACCTTCACAAGGTAACGGAATAGGTAAAGCATAAAAATCGGCAGATGTTATATTCATTCTGTCATGTCTGGCACCAAAGTTCGCAATGCTGTGCATATATCGATGCCACATAGTTGTATTAAAATATTGCTCTAAATAATCTAAAACGTTTTCATCTTTAAAGCGGAAAGCAGTATAAAGAGGCGACATAACACCTTGGCCTATGTGGTTGCGTTTAATAGGGCCAACAGGCGCAAGTTCAGAAATTCTAGGGTTATAAATAAAGTCATTCTTTTCAACAACGGTATATCCAGTCAAGTTACCTTGATTAGCTATATCTTTATTGAAATAATCGCCTTGATTTACAATGCCACTTTTAGCTGAGTTGGTTAGTACAGCATTAACAGCATTATCTTTGTTTTTAAGATTATTTTTATCAGCTAATTTTGATAATGGCTTTATTTGCCAATCAGGAAAGGCGTTGCCATTGTCATCTTTAAAGCGAATTTCTTGCTTAAACAGCTTTTGCATCACGCCTTTTTTATATTGAGTGAGCAAGGCATGCTTTTCTTTAAGTAGGCTGATTTTTTTATCTACTGAAGAAAGAAAGTCTGCAATTTTTTGTCTTTCTACTCTAATGTTAGGCTGAAGTATGTTTAAACTTTTTAGCATACCTCCAGTTATCAAAGGCTGACCTGAACCGAATATAAATTTATTAAGGTTTACACTTTGAAGCAGATAGTAATAAAAAATGAATTCATCCTCATTTTCTAGTTCAATTACCAAGGTATTATCAGTAACACCGAATTTTCCTTGTACACAGTTTAATTGACCTGCATTCGCTCCAACTCTAGCAACTAAAATATAGTTACCATCATGAGTAAAATTATTTGTGTAACCAAGTTTTCCCGTTGAGCCATAAACTGGAAACTGACCATATTCTTCAATTTTACTTTTGCCTGAAGAAATCTTTAGACACTGCGATTGAAACTTAGTTTTTATCCAAGAATCTTTAAAGTCGTTAAACCTCAATTTTACCGTAATACGTTCCATTATCTTACTGCCTTTATTCCAAGTTCAGCGCAAAAATCAGACAGCACAATATCTTCAACGATAATATTTTTATTTACTTTCTCTATTGAGAATGCGACGGCTTCTATATCAACAAGTTCATCTTCTTCAAAAGTATCAACATAACGTGGGATATTTAAATTAAATTCATTTGAAGAAATGGAGTCATCCTTTTCGGCGTCTTCTATTTTTGCAACAAAAGCAAACTTTTCTTTAAACTCACGTTTTTCTACGGCGTCTAATATTGCCTTTAAATCTTCATCACGAAGATAGTTCTGATTGGTTGCTTTACCAAAGTTCTGGCTAGCATCAATAAACAAAACATTATCGTTATGTTCACGGTTCTTTTTGAGTACCCAAATACAAGTTGGGATAGATGTGCCATAGAAAATGTTTGCCGGTAGACCAATTACCGCATCAAGGTAGTTTTTATCTTTAATTAAATGCTTACGAATATGCCCTTCGGCTGCACCTCGGAAAAGTACACCGTGAGGTAATACAACTGCCATAGTGCCATTTTCATCTAGCTGATGAACCATGTGTTGCACAAAGGCAAAATCTGCTTTACTTTTTGGTGCTAATTTACCGTAATCTTGAAAGCGTTCGTCAGTTAAAAAGCCTGCTGATGCACTCCAATCAGCCGAGAATGGCGGGTTTGCGACTACGGCTTCGAAGCGTTTTTCAACATGATGTGGCTGTTCTAGCGTGTCATCTTGCTGAATATCAAAATTGCGATAATGCACACCATGTAAAATCATATTCATGCGAGCTAGGTTGTAGGTACTTGGGTTAGATTCTTGACCAAAGTAACCACCAACTTCACCGCCTTTGCTTTTGATCTCTTTTGATACTTTTAAAAGTAGTGAGCCTGAGCCACAGGTAGGGTCGTACACACTTTTAAGCTTGTCTTTACCTTGTGTCACTAGCTTGGCAAGTAATGTTGAAACCATGGGTGGCGTATAGAATTCACCAGCTTTTTTACCAGCACCAGAGGCAAACTGACCAATGAGGTATTCGTAAGCGTCACCTAGTACATCAATGTCGGTTTCATGATGCAGAAAATCAATATCATCAAGGTGAGTTAATACTTTTGAGATAAGCTCATTTTTAGCGTTTTCTGTTTTACCTAGTTTGTTTGAGGTTAAGTCGAGGTCATCAAACAAGCCGTTGAAGTCATCTTCTGCGGCAGTACCCATAGTGCTTTGTTCAATATGGTTAAGCACTTCAGATAAGTCTTCTAAAATAAACTCACCGTTTTCACCTTTTTGCGCCAATACATGAAATAGCTCGTTAGGTTTTAAGAAGTAACCTAAATGGTCGATTGTCTCTTCTTTAATCGCTTCTAAGTATTCTTTGCCTTCGTCTGTGTTTTCATCAATAGCGTCAAACTTAATGCCATCTTCTTTTAATAAGTCATCGGCATATAAATCCATACGTTCAGATAAGTACTTGTAGAAGATAAAGCCTAAAATATAGTCACGAAAATCATCGGCGCTCATGTTGCCACGTAAGCTATTGGCAATATTCCAGAGTTGTTTTTCTAATGCTTTTTTGTGTTGTTCAACCATGTTGGTTACTGTTCCTAGTTAAGTTGTTGGCCTGGTGTTATTGAGAAGTCGATTAAATCGACCAGGCTGTTTTTATTCTTCAAATACAATTGATACTCGTCGCCAGTCAATGTTGCGTCTTCTGTACAATCAACATTCCACTGGCGGAGTATGTAATTTGCTAAAGCGGCTCGAACTTCAAGTTCAAGTATGCTCTTTGTCATGCCGTAATCCATTTCAATAGCTTTGCTATGGCTGAGCCTTGGATGTGGTACTAGCTGCAATTCACACAGCGTATTCCAAGCGCTATCCATGTTGGCCTGTTCATTACTTCTAGGCTTTGTTTCTTGCAGTTCGATACTCTTGAATCGTGTGCAAACAAAATCCCTAAACTCTTTGCTTTTACGGTCATATGCTCGCACATGCCACCGATGGCCGTTATTAACAATGGCATGTGGTACTAACTCTCTTTTGGTTGTACCGCTGCTGAGTGACTCATATTCGCATAGGATTGCTGAGTTAGAGGAAATCGCTCGCATGATGGCTGAAACAATTTCTGCTTTAGGATGAACTAATCTAACTGCATCAAAACACGCTGGCGATTTCTCTTGTGGCAGCGAGAAACCATCTCCAAAGCCTCTTGCTAATGTTTGCAGGGCTTCCTCAGGGTTGTGCTCGAAAATGGCTCTGAATGCGCCTGAGCGTACATACCGCTTATTCTCATGCATAAGCACAGCATTGTCTGGTGCTAACTCTCTATACAGAGAAAGATCGCGAGTACACGAAGCCAAACCAGTTCCAAATTTTTGGATCAAGTCTGCTCTTGCTATTTGACCAAAGAATTCAAGGCTAAAGTCAATAAAAGCAAGGCGTTCACGTTGTGCATGGTTCAGATTTTCGAGCAGCATACTTTAATAAAACCAAGTTTTAATTAAAGTACATTAGCTTAAACGGCGAAAAGGAGCAATCAAATTGATGTAATCATTTTGATTGTTTTGGAATTGATGGTGTAGGTTCAAGTTACTGCTAAGTGTTGTCTTTTCGAGACGGAGTTTGATTATGTGATTGTCAGCCATTCAGGAGAAGGGGGGATTGAATTGAAATAAGTAGAGTAGTGTCTCTTTATACAGATTTGTTGAATCGGTTGTTTATACGTTAATAAAGACTACCCCGAGTGCAAAAGCTAGAGAGCTTTAGAGTAACAGTGGGCAGGAAAGCCAAGAGCAACATTCAAATCCGTTTAAACTTCACAATCTGGGTAACCCAGGAGTTGACGTTACGGTATCTAGAGCTCGAAGCCTACAAAAGCTTATATCTATTGCAGAAATTGAAGGTGGTTGTATCGTAGATATTCCATATGACAAAGAGATGTTGCATCCAGCTCGATATTTCGAGGATTTATACTTACAGAAACTCCGAGCCCAAGGACTTAGCAGTAATGGCCTCAGCAAGAGGTTAGGTATATCGGTCGAGCAATTCGATGATTTTCTTAAAGAGAAAATAAGCGTAACAGTTACTTTGGCTAAACGGCTTGAGACGTTAACCGGAATGCCTTGCGATTTTTGGTTACGCGCACAAAGTAAACTTGATAATTCGCGTAAATATGATTGCTGGTGATCAGAATCAAGGCTTCATTTTAATATTCGAGACTGAAATTAAGCCTTCATCTTAATATCAAGATCAGAATCAAGGCTTCATTTAAATATCCGCGACTGAAATTAAGCCTTCATCTTAATATCAAGATCAGAATGAAGGCTTCATTTAAATATCCGCGACTGGAATTAAGCCTTCATCTTAATATCAAGATCAGAATCAAGGCTTCATTTTAATATTCGAGACTGGAATTAAGCCTTCATCTTAATATCAAGATCAGAATGAAGCCTCATTTTTATATAGGCGATCATGACCTTTCCCCCAAAATTAACACCAGTGTCTTCCACATAACTCGATAAGGCTAAAGACGTATAAGGTTAACTCATCTTAGACCGAAAACGGGTAAGCGATTGGCTCATGATGTTGATAACCCTCAACTTCAAAGTCATCTAGAGTTACCCATGTTTCAATATCTTCAAGGGTCTTAATCTTAGGATTAATGTGGAGTTTCGGAGCTGGGTAAGGCTCTCTTTTCAATTGAACATCTCGCATCAGGTCTAGCTGATCTTCGTAAATATGTGCGTTAACAATTTTATGGTATGCCTTACCTGCCTTGTGACCTGTTATTTGAGCCATCAGTGCTAGCAAAGTAAATACTTGAATTTGATTAAAATTTTGCCCTAATGGCACATCACAGGAACGTTGTGAAGAAGTTAAATAAAGTGTATTTCCCAATAACGAGAATGTGTGAGTATGCATACATGGACGTAAGCAGCCCATATGAAACTCACCTGGGTTATAAAAAGTCAGGATTTCACCTCGATCATCGATACCATTACGCAAATCTTCATAAATTTTACGAAGCTGGTCGAATTTCTCTCCCTCAGAGTTTCGCCAATTACGCCCTTGTACACCATAAACTCGACCCATATCATCTTCGCCTTTACGGTGAGGATTGTTCAACCAAGCGTCATTATCGTTAGCGTTCGCATTCCAGGTATTGCATCCAATTGCTCGAAATTGAGCCGCACTATCGTATCCTCGAAGATACCCCAACAACTCAGCAATAGCCGCTTTCCAATAACTTTTTCTTGTAGTTACTAATGGAAACTCATTAGCTGCTACGTTATATTCCATGTCTGCATTAACAACAGCTAAGCAGCGTTTACCCGTTCTTTCATTTTCAACCCATACACCTTCGTCAACTATACGTCGACATAAATCCAGATACTGTTTCATACAATCACCTTAACTCTAATAATTCTTTTAAGCGCTCGACTTCTTGCTCAGATTCCAAAAGCGACTTCCGTTCTCTTTCATATAATTCTTTGTAATGATCTCGCGATTCTCTCATTTTTTGAAATCGTTTATCTGAATGCTCGAAAAAACGTTTCATATTTTGATATTCATTAAACCAGTAAACAACTTCTTCTCTGGTTAGATGTAAACTTTGCTCCAATGCTACTTTGGTGTCATTTGCATTTTCACGTTCCAGTTTTTCTTCTTTATGCTTTTTAAGCTTTCTGGAGTCTTTAATCTTTTTTAGTTCAGTGACAGGCCACCCTCGGTTTGAAATTGCATTTCTGTGCATACCTGTCATTTCTGCTATTTGGGTAACAGTTGCCTTCAACTTCTTATTGCTTTTTATCTTTTCCAGCGCACATTTAATAGATTTAGTATTGGCTTCAAAATTATCACTGTTCTTCTGATCATAAGCTTGTTCTATCATAACTCCACTTCCTCACCGAGGCTTTCAAGCACCATTTTTGCTTCGTTCATTGCTGCTTCAATTTGTTCTCTGTTGTGAGAATATTCAGGTTTATTCAAGTTTGACTTATTTAAAATATAAACTTCACGCCATTTCGGAGCATGTCTACTTGTTACGACCGCTTGTTTGCATCTTGCTGGATTACAACGTAATGAACCAATACAGGGTAAACTAGCATCAAATTCTTCTTCACGACCTCCATAGCAAAGCCCTTGCCCCATATATACAACCGCTACGCCTTGTTCTGCCATTGCCTGATATACTTCTTCTTCAGTATATCCTTCGGCCATATAGCCCTGAAAGGTTTTAACTAACCTGCTTTTATGCTCACTTGCTTTACCACCATAATAGGTACCATTTGGATTATGAGCAGTCTTGATAGCATCCAATTCAGCGGCTCTACGAAATGACTTTTCACTACCTTTTCTCTCACCATCTTTTGATAGCATTTCACCAATGTCGCCATACCCTAATGTTACTGATGATGTAGCACCTGAAAAAGTATATTTAGAAACACTATCCACAAAATGTTTTAACTGAAATGATATTAACGGTAAACCGACTTCTGCTCTAAACAGTTGATATGTTAAGGTATGGCGCAACATATAGGGGTTAAAGTTTATTTCTTTAACTACTTTTTTTCCTAGCATTTTTTGTATAAATACTTCCATTTGGTATTTTATACCATTACTTGTCATTGGTAATGGTGTAACATCTGGATTGACCGTATCCACGTTAGAAATTAAATATGGCGAAGCTTTTATCTTAGCGATAAATGAAGCAGCGAATACAGCATCCCTAATGATTGGAATCGCTACCCACTTGTCGTCAAATAAACCGGTATGAGTTTCTTCTTGGTGCTTCTTAACAGCGCTTTCAATCAACCAAACTCCGTCTTCTTCTACTAGACAAGAGGAATCCTGGACCCGTACCTCAGCTAATTCTGATGGTCTCATTCCTGTATACTGGCCAACTAAGTAAACACATGAATACGCGACAAGATTAAAGTAATCTCTGAGCCTTTCTAATTCATAGCCTTGCATCTTTAGCGCTTTACGCAAAGTCAGCCCGCCAAAAACTTCAGCATTTTTATTAACCATCCAGTCATAAGGTTCTATTAAAGCATTAACAAAACTCGCAGAATATCCTTTAGTTCTTAATCTAACTCCGATATAACCAGTAAGGGTCTCGTGAGAAACTCTCTCCTTTTTTGCCCAAGATAAATAATCGCTAGCATTGAACCGTTCCAAGGAACCTCTATCAGATATATTATCGATTTCACCTATTGCTTCCAAGAAATCAATAACAATGAATGAAGCTGCCTTTGATAGAAACTCAAACGCTAAATCAGGTAATACCTGATCTTTCTTGTTCTTGTCTGCATTTGCTGTTTTTTTCCAATCTAAGCTGTTTAGCTCAACATAAGTAATCGGCTTTCCGAATACATACTCTTGAGAAGCTGGGCTTCTTATATAGTGAAAGAAATTATCTAATGCGGTGCTCTTTATTCGTTTATAATTCTTAGCAGCTTTGTAATAGTACTCAGGACCTACATCAGTCAAAGATTCAATACTTGCTTGAACAAACTCATTACCGAGTTCAGTTGCAGCTTGCTTAAAAAGCTCGTTAATAAAGTCTAAACCGTTCTCGAATACAGCAATCAGCGTATTTGCTTTTAGGATTCCTTTTGTTGGCTTCCTTTTTCGTTTATTTTTAGGTCTAAAAATAAAATTATTGAGCAACGCAAGCTCAAATATTATTTTCATCTCAGTTAAAACAAACTTCGGAATATCATTGTACTTTGAAAAATCAATCCGTAATTTTGGTCCTTGTACATTTCGTGCTGCATTGGGATAATCGTGGTTAAAGTCCCAAACTAAATCAGAGAATTTCGATATCTTCGAAACAGGCATTTGCATTAGTAAATTCAAATAAGTCGAACAACTTGGTTCATTTTCCTGAGAATAACTAGAAACTTGCTCTTCACCCGAACTAAAGGCGCTAAGAATATAAATTCGATTGCCTACGAAATTGGTCAATAAATCCAACTTGGCTTCACCATTCATTACACCACTCCATCGACAAGTATTGTATCTTCTATGTATTCAGCCAAGCGCTGGCCATTTTCCAGTTCTTCCGTAGAAAAATCTGATAACTCAGGATCTATAATGCCCTTTATTAGTTCTAGGTTTTCACGAACTACATGCCCATAAGGCGTATCCATAACACGGGTATGCTCAATTAAGTGAGTGTAATCACGCTTCATCGCAAATATCTCTGGTAAGTTTTTAGCCGTGATGACTACATTATCGCAAGATAAGCACTTATTATATTGTGAGCATGGAGTACCGGAAGTATAAGAAGATAGATTTTTAATAAACTCAGGTGGATCAAATATATTCTTACACTCAGCCAATGGAGTTCGGAATGTAATTAAGATTTCATCGTTATTTTTTGGCTTATCCATTTCCTTTGTTTCTTTACATTGTTCATCCAAAGCCGATTGATGTATTTCTCTCAATTTATCATTAAGTTTTTTTCGACTAATCGAGTTAAAGTCTAAAGAATCCAGATAACGGATCGTTGTTTGAATTGATGAATGACCTAACATTAACTGGATTTCGCGAAGGGAAACGCCATTATCAAGCATCTCACTAACAAAAGTTGGCCGAAACCTACTAATAGTAAGAGTTAACGGCTCTCCTTTTTCATTTTTTAAACCATGTTTTTCAACAAAAAAAGAAAGTGTTCTGCCTAATAATTGAGCATGACTCCATTTACTCCCTATGAAAGGAAAAACTACCCCATGCTTTTGTGAACTATTAGACTGATAAATAAATAGTCGGTTTTTAAATCTATCGTCATTAATATTTTGTCTAATAGAACTAGTCAGCTTAATTACTTCTTCAAATGTTTGCTTCACCGACCTTGCCTGACCTGAAGAAAGCCAAGTAAGTTGAGCATTAAATAAATCAAGGTGATATTCTTTGTGTCCATCTGAACGCTCTTTCCAGTACCTCAGGCAAGGTCTTGAGGTAGCTGGGTGACTATCTACATAATCGTCAATATCTAAAGAAAGTAATGGCTCCACATTCAACCCCGTCACTTGTGCTAATCTCAAAATATAGGGAATAATAAGATCTACACCTATCATTGGATTAACACCCCAATCATTGTATACCTCAGATAGACCTTTATCTGAGGCTTCAATGATTTGCAAAAATGCTTTTTCCTCTGGCGATTTCGCGGTATTGTGATGGGCAGGAATACATTTCATTGAATTCTCAAATAGCCAGCGAGCGTTATCCAAATTTGACAGCCCTCGAATTCTTCCCCCCTTATCATCAAGAGGGTTTTGACCAATACCTGTTTTTTGATAGGGTTTTAATTGTGCTTTAGATTCTTTTATTCCTATTTTAATGGCATCTAAAATTTGCAGGCGTTCATTCTTAGCGAAAGGCTTCTTAAAATCCGTACTCCTACCAGTCTCAAACCCCTCAATATCATAGAAGCTATATTTCAAGTCACGTACCTGAGTTAATCTACGAAGAGCATTTCGAACTGCGCTTAATATAGTATTAGCATGGTGGCTGGAAATCTTCTGAGTAATGATTTGCTGTTGCAAATATTTTCGATATCTAGATAACAAGTGTTCATCGAAAACATTGAATATAATCAATGGTGACGTTCCGTATTGTTCAGATAAAAACTCAATAAATAGACTGCATGCATTACTGTAGTTACTTTTACCCGATTCCGATGATACTGATTTGCTTCGTGAAGCAAAGATCTGCTCAACTTGGACAAACGGTTCATTTTTTGTAGGTTCAATTAAATCGGCTTGAAAATTCAACGGAATGAAAGCTAACCTAGTAAAGCGATCTTTCTGGGTCTCATGATTTTTATTGTGGTTAAGTGCTTTTAAAGCTTTTTGCTCTGCGACGCTCTGATAGTCGAAACTTATTACACCAAGCTTTTCAAGCTCATTATGAATAAAGTCCCACGCATTCTTTACAAGGTTATATCGGAAATCAGATTTATTGATCGGTCGCTTATCCTTAGGAATTCTCTTAAGTGATATTTTATTACCAAAGATTGGTAAAGCTTTTTTCTCATCAACAGTTAAACATCTATACCAACTTAGCAACTTCCTACGTAACTCTACTCCGGCACAACTGCTTTCCTCATCAGAAGCGACTAAAATCTCTTTATCGATCATTTTTTCAACCAGAGGGTAAGCTAATTCTCTGACTTTATATGCTGAACTATAAGAAACGCCTATGGTTTGTTGGATGTGTTCTACTGTGATATTAAAACCTAGTGGGGTGGGCGCCTTACTGATAGGTAAACTCCAAAGCTCATCTTCACTTTCTGATACCTTAGATACCCACGCTAACATTGCTGACTTTATGTCTTTTACAGGCCTCTTACGCTCAATAACCGTCTTAAATTCAGCATCTATAACTCCAATTTTATGAAGGTCTTCATGGATTTCATCTATGGTTTTTGCTATCCACTCAAACTGAGTTGCTTGTGTTACCCACGAGCGTTGCTCACTTCCCATAGATGTAAAGCTAATATTGTTTTCATGATTAACAGAACGAGGAAGTTGTTTTTTATCTTGTAAGGTAAGGCTGTTATACCAGCCTAAGATCTGTTGCCTTACTATATTTTCTCTACTCGAAGCCCCTTTAACAACGATACCTTTCTCGGCCATTTTATTTATCAAAGGTAAAATTAGTCCACGTCTTCTTCGAGCTTCACTAATCGTTATACCTACATCATTCGACACATAATCAGGCTTTATATTTACTCTCCATGGACTTTTTGTATCACTACTAAGCGGTAAAGATAAAAACAAGTTAGGCTTATTTAACAACTTTTCTAACCAGGTAGTTACTAATAGGTCACTGGCTTTTCCATCACGTTTCATTTTTTATCACCAATACCTATTTTTAATTGCGTACGTTCGACTAGTCGCCTCATCCGATCTGCTCTGGTCAATAGCTCACCATTTTCTGCACACATACTGTTATAAATATCCTGAGGAATACTCGTATAAATTTGCGTTGTTTCAAGATAGTTATGCCCTAAACTCTTTTGAACAATAACCAACCGATCTAAGTAATCTTCCCCCAAATCATTCGATTGTAAAATTGCGTAGGCATTTCCATGACGTAACTTATGTGGAGAGATTAATCTATTCAAACGACCGGACTTCATCGCTCTTTTACTCACTCTCTCAAGTAACTTATTGATCGCACTAGGAGTGTATGGAGTACCTTCAGCATTAAAAATTGCAGGAGTTTCTGCTGCACTCTTATATTTTCTGGCGTGTTTTTTATACAAGGGTGACGAATGATACTTTTGTATTCGTTTTAGGGTTGCTGAGCTTACTAAAGTCCATCGTGGTTTTATTTGATTTCCTCGACCTTTACTACCTTTAACTTCCAAAGGACTATAGTCAGTTTGAATAGGTATGTCCGTATCATGGGCTATAAATTTTTCTGAATTAAATATAGAAGCGGCTTTAAAATCTTCAAGCGTTAGCCGAGGGACTTCTGAGCGCCTTAAACCAGAGTCATATAAAAGCTGAAGTAAAGCTCTTTCCCGTTCAAAGCGAGTTGATTCTATTAGAACAAAAAGATCATCAAGTGCACATGGGCTTAGTGGTTTTCGTTTTGGAGATTTAGAAAGGAACCCTTCAACATATGGATTGTCATCTCTAAGCGGCTCTCGGTCCTCAGTTCGACTACATAGATATTCAATAAATGCCTTTATAGAAGCATCACGATTTCTAATTGTAGATGAGCTTAAAAGTTCATCTACACTCAGGTACGTAAGATATTCTTGAATAACATAACTTGGTATTGTTAAGAATACTTCGTCAGTTTCATCATCTTCATAGTCTGAACGATTGCGAATATATGTCAAAAAGTAAGTAAGGTTTTTCCCATAAGTACTTGCCGATTTAAATGCAATTTTTTCGTGCTTAGATTGATAAGACAAAAACTCAGAAATAATAGGCAAAACTTTTCCGTTATCATCAAATACACCTACACCACTAACTTTAACTACCGTATCTAACGAAAGATTAGGAATTGTTTCATGTAAGCAAGACTTAGATAGGTCTATTTGTGTATTGGAAAAAACTTTCACATCCATAATGAACACCAAGAAGAAGTATGATTGATATTATATATCAAACTGTGCACTTCTCAATGGTCACTATAAACAACAATAATAAAGAGGATTAGCTAAGCAGCTAGAGCCTCATACTGTGAATTATTTTCATGGGGGAATAAAAACGGCACATCGCAGCTGCGCTGATAAGATGTTAGGTAAAGCGTGTCACCTAATAGTGAAAACGTATGCGTGTGCATGCAAGGTCTTAAACAACCTAGTTCAAATTCACCTGGGTTATAAAACGTGATTATTTCACCACGATCATCAATACCATTTTTTAAATTGTTAATTACTTTAGCTAACTGATCGAGTGTTGAGCCATCAGGGCGTTGCCAGCCGCGGCCTTGGACGCCGTAAACGCGCCCCATATCGTCTTCACCTTTACGATTTGGGTTATTAAGCCAAGCTTGGTTATCGTTGGCATTAGCATCCCATGTTTTACAGCCAATTTCACGAAATTGTTCTGCGCTATCGTAGCCTCGTAAATAGCCAAGTAACTCTGCAATGGCCGCTTTATAGTAACTTTTACGCGTTGTGATCATCGGGAACTGATTGTTTGCTACATCATATTCTAAATCGGCGTTTATAACGGTTAAGCAACGTGTGCCTGTGCGTTTGTTTTCTACCCATTGACCTTCGTCAACGATACGCTGACATAATTTTAAATATTGTTTCATGCTTTTATTATGCCTTTGCTGCTGTTACTTGCTGCGGGTTTTTATAAGCCCAAATTAATAAACCTAAACCACCTATAATCATAGGCAGTGACAGTATTTGTCCCATAGAGATAAAGTCGGCAAATAAGCCTAGTTGTGCGTCTGGTTGGCGGAAGTATTCAATACCAAACCTAAACACACCGTAACCTAATAAAAATACACCGCCAACACTGCCCGCAGGGCGTGGCTTTTTAATAAACCATAGCATAATTAAGAATAAAACGAGCCCTTCAAAAAAGGCTTCGTATAACTGCGAAGGGTGGCGAGCAAGCGGCCCGCCGGTTGGAAATACCATAGCCCAAGGTACGTCTGATACACGCCCCCATAACTCACCATTTATAAAATTACCTATACGCCCTGCTAATAACCCCACTGGCACCAGTGGCGCTACAAAATCGCCAACTTGTAGCAGTGATTTTTTGCGTGTCCAAGAAAAAATAGCAACGGCTGTAATTACGCCCAGCGTACCTCCATGGAACGACATACCGCCCTGATCAATGCGGAATAAGTAAAGTGGGTTTTCTAAAAAATAGCTAAATTGGTAAAACAATACATAGCCAATACGACCACCAAGTATGACCCCTAACATGCCATAAAATAATAGATCACTTACCTGCTCTTTGGTCCAGCCAGAATTAGGCTTTGCCGCTTGACGATTTGCAAACCACATCGCAAATGCAAAACCAATTAAATACATCAATCCGTACCAACGTACGCTCAGTGGTCCAATCGAAAAAATAATTGGATCGATTTGAGGAAACTCAAGTGCCATAAAAATAAACCTTTAGCTAAAAACCATTTTAATTGCGATAACAACAAGCAGTACCGCAAAAACTTTCTTTATTGTATTAACAGGTAAATAATGAGTTGCTTTAGCCCCGTAAGGCGCCACAAACCACGACGTAATAACAATACCAAATAACGCAGGTAAATATACAAACCCTGCAAAACCATGTGCTAAGTCGGTCACCTTCCAACCCGCGCTAATGTAGCCAATAGAGCCAAATAAGGCAATTACAATGCCCGAAACGGCAGCGCAGCCAATGGCTTTTCTTATATCAATAGAAAAGTAATTGAGCATAGGCACAATTAACGCTCCACCACCAATACCAATCAAGCCCGATAAACCACCCATAATAGCGGAAATACACCCTAAAATAGGACCCGGTGGGAGCGGCTTAGTTGATGAGGGTTTATTACGTGATGATAGCGCCATTCTAGCTGCAATAAATACAACACTTACTGCAAATACACTACGAAGTAACTGCTCCGGTATTAAGCTTGCGGCAAAGCCACTAATTAAAGCCCCTACTGCTACACCAGCCATAACCCAAGGTGCAACATGCCAAGGCACATTATCATTTTTATGATGAGCCAATGCTGAAGACGTAGAAGTAAATAAAATAGAGGCCAAAGAGGTCGCAATCGAAATAACTACAACATGTTCTGCAGATGTAACATTAAATAAAATCAGCAATGTGCTCAGTGCAGGCACAATTATTAATCCGCCGCCAATACCTAATAATCCTGCTAAAAAACCAACAATACAGCCTAGTAGTGCGCAACATGCGACCAACAAACCTAAGTCATACATAGTTATCTCAAATGCCTTTTGAAGGCTTATATGTTAAAGGATTATAAAACGAATAGCATCTGCGTATTAAAATTAATTAAGTCAGTACTTTTTACTTTGGGGTATAAAATAGGTCACCTAAATTATGTTCTAACATAAAATTGCGCGTTAAACGCAGGACCTGTTTAGCTGTTGATTGTGCTAAACACTCGCTCAACAACTGCTCCATGTCGGCAACGCTCAAACGCCTAAGCACCCATTTTACCTTATTTAAAGACGATAAGTTCATACTCAATCGTCTGTAGCCCATTGCTATTAGCAATATGGCCCCTTCTGGGTCACCACCAAGTTCACCACATAAACTAAAGGGTAATTCGTAATTTTCACACTCACTGGCTATTTTACTTAAAACTCTGAGCACCCCGGGATGATAAGGATTAAAAAGCTCAGCAACACGCGCGTTGGCTCTATCTACTGCCAATAAATATTGTGTTAAATCGTTACTGCCTACTGAACAAAAATCTACTTTTTTAGACCATTCAGGCAACATAAACACACTGGAAGGCACCTCAAGCATAATACCAATATCGGGGCGATCTATTTGCTGCTCAGGAAAATGTTCGTTGAGTTCAAAATAAGCTTGTTCAAATAACCCTAATGCTTCATCTACTTCTTCAGTGCCGCTGATCATCGGCAGCATTATTTTTAAATTGCCTAAACCTATATTAGCCTTAAGCATTGCTTTGAGCTGATCCAAAAATAACTCGGGGTGATCAAGACTAATACGTATACCGCGCCAACCTAAAAATGGGTTTTCTTCGGTTATATTAAAATAGTCGAGCACTTTATCGCCGCCAATGTCGAGCGTTCGCATTACAACGGGATTTGGGTAATAACTAGTGAGCACTTCTCGATACCAATTCTCTTGCTCTAACTGAGAGGGAAACTGGCCTTTTTGCATAAACCACGCTTCAGTGCGGTATAAACCTACGCCGTCGCACACATGTGCGTTGTTTTGATCTATTTTTAGCTCTAGCCCGGCATTTAACAATAAACTGACGTGTTCGCCATCTAAAGTAATAGACTCATACTCTTGCTCTGCTAAAAAGCGATTATTTAAAAGGTTATCTTGATGTTGTAAGTCTGCATACTCATCTAATAACATCTGCGAGGGTGAGATATACAAGCGCCCTGCAAACGCATCTAAAATCATTGGCTTACCATCAAATTGAAGTAATGGTAAATCTTCTATCCCCCAAATAGCAGGGATCCCCATTGCGCGAGTCAAAATAGAAGCATGACTATTGGCAGAGCCATTAACACTAACAACCCCTGCTAAATACCCTTTTGGTACTTCAGCAAGCATGGCGGGAGTTAATGTATTAGCAATCAAAATAGTATTTGGGGGGTAATCTTTTATTGCGTGTTCAGTATTAACTAAGTGATGCAATACGCGTAAGCCTATGTCTTTAACATCAACAGCACGCTCTTTTATGTATGGGTCTTGCATCGCATTAAATTGCGAAATTAAACGCTCAATCACAATTTTAAGTGCGCTTTTTGCACACCATCCCTCGAGTAACTGAACCTCTACATTGTGACCTAAACTTTTAGCATCCAATAACTGTTGGTAAACATCAAATACGGCTAACGCCTCTTGAGGAATAGAGTCACTCAACGTCATCGAAAGCGTGTTAAATTCTTTTCGTGTGGCGGCCACCGCTTGAGTAAATAGCCGCCGTTGCTCTGTTACATCACTATTTTTTTGAAGCTCAATTGATTTAAAGTCAAGCTTTGGTAGAAGCACAAAAGCAGTACCTATACCTATACCCGGTGCACTGGATACACCTTTTAAAACGGATGTTTGATGAGATGACTCGTCTTGGCGAAGTACTTCTTTAATTTCGGCATGTGCCAATTGTGAAGCAAGCTGAGCAGAAAGCGTTATTAAAAATGATTCTTCATCTTGGCTGAAAACACGGGCCATTTTTTGTTGAACAACAATAACACCTAACACTTTTTTTTGATGTACCACAGGCACCGACAAAAAAGCATTATAGCCTTCTTCGTTTACCTCAGGAGAGAGCTTAAAGCGCGGGTGTGATTTAGCAAAGGCAATATTTATGGGCTCTTCGCGTTGAGCAACTAATCCTACTAAGCCTTCTGTAAAGCCAATTCTAAACTTACCAACCGCATCAGGATTTAACCCTTCGGTAGCCATAAGCACAAAATTGTCTTGGCTATAATCAGCAAAATAAATAGAGCAGCACTGGGTTTTCATGGCGTCTTTAACCATTTGCACAAAGCACACTAATGCAGTGTCTAAATTCGCTTGTTGCGATACAGACTCAGCAATAGACCTCAATGTTGCCAGCATGTCCTGCTCCTTTATTTTACTATAATGTTATTACCTTTTACTTCGCCAGTGGTCTTTATGTTGTTCTCTTTTATTAAAAGGCATAGCGAAAGGAGCAAACTCCTTCATTACACGTCGGTAAACATCCCGTTTAAACGACACAACCTGCCTTACAGGATACCAATAGCTCACCCAACGCCAGTCATCAAATTCTGGGTGATGAGTTTTAAGTAAGTTTACATCTTCGTCTTTACAACGAAGTTTCAGTAAAAACCATTTTTGTTTTTGCCCAATACACACCGGACTTGAGTCGCGACGAATTAATCGTTTGGGTAATTTATAGCGTAACCAATGTTTTGAACTTGCGACAATTTCTACATCTTCTGGTCGCAGTCCGACCTCTTCGTGTAATTCACGGTACATAGTTTGTTCTGGTGTTTCACCATCATCAACACCACCTTGGGGAAATTGCCAAGAGTGCTGACCGTAGCGCCTGGCCCAAAATACTTGTCCCTGATTATTGCAAATTACAATTCCGACATTGGCACGAAAACCTTCGGCATCAATCACCTTAGTGCCTCATTTGTAAGTCGATTTTTAATGATTGTTCCACATTAGCCGCAATACGGCAAACACTATTATAAGCGAGCCAGTGGGTAAGTGTAATTTACACTCAGCTCAGAGATGAAAATACTGAGATACGAGTAAAAAGATTTAAAAAATGTATGAAAGCTATTGCAGTTATTATTTTGCTCTAGTTACTCACAGTTTGTGCATAACTTTTAAAAAACACGTTCATTTTGCAAACAAATCCACAATACAAGATCGAAAACGTGTTGTTCTCCACAGATTCTGTGGATAAACATGTTCATATAGTTGTATTTATCCCTGTAACTTTTATTACGCCCAATACAATCAATACTCGACAACAGAAAAAAGCCAAGTTAGTCAGCAACTTAACGAATTAGATGCAATTTTCACAATGTATAAAATTAACACACCCAACCACCGAACAAAAAACACACAACCCTAAAGATATCCACGGCTTAGCTGATTTGCTATCATGAGCATGGTATTTATTCAACTCAAATTAGTGCTATGCGTCCAACTAAACCACATTCAATTAATGACCTTATTCAACGTGTTAACAGTATTGCAGGCCTTACGCTTGGACAGCTTGCCGAGCAATATAACTTTAAAACCCCTGATGATTTATTAAGAGAAAAAGGCTGGACGGGTCAATTAATTGAGTACGTTTTAGGTGCAACCGCGGGTTCTAAACCCCTTCCTGACTTTGAGGATTTAGGTATTGAACTCAAAACGCTGCCTATTTCCTATAAGGGCAAACCTCTTGAAACCACCTTTGTATCGGTAACGCCACTAATAAACGTAACGGGCATGACATGGCACACTAGTGCGGTTCGTAAAAAGCTTAACCACGTTTTATGGCTTCCGGTTTTAAGCGAGCGAGATATAGCACCGTTTAATAGAACCATTGGCAGTGGCTTTTTATGGCAACCAACGCCTGAGCAGGACGCTAAACTACAACGAGACTGGGAAGAGCAAATGGAGCTTATTGCGCTTGGTAGGGTTGATGAAATATCAGGCCATTTAGGCGATGCAATGCAAATTCGTCCAAAAGCCGCTAATAGCAAAATTGTGACCGATGCCATTGGCCCAAACGGGCAAATAATTAAAACCCTCCCCCGTGGTTTTTACTTAAAAACCAGTTTTACAGGTGACATTTTAAAGCAGCAATTTCTGCTTTGATTAATCCTTGTCGACAACAAGGCTTAAATTTTCCATAAAACTTTTTAGGAAGTTTTAACACCATTAACGCCATATTAGTATCTCAAATTAATTGAGGATTCTTGTTAATTAGTGTTGTAGTTACTCAAAAAGCTTAAACAAAAAATCCCCGCATTGGCGAGGATTTTATAGCTTAAAATTTAAAATCAGTTTCTAAAAAAGAATTACTGACCTTTAACTTCTTTTAAACCGTTGTACGGTGCTTTAGCGCCTAATTGCTCTTCAATACGAAGTAATTGGTTGTACTTAGCTACGCGGTCAGAACGACTTAATGAACCTGTTTTGATTTGACCTGCCGCAGTACCTACTGCTAAATCAGCAATTGTTGCATCTTCTGTTTCACCAGAACGGTGAGAGATAACAACAGTAAAGCCAGCGTCTTTCGCCATTTTAATAGCTGCTAACGTTTCAGTTAGTGAGCCGATTTGATTAAACTTAATTAAGATTGAGTTAGCAATACCGTTGTCGATACCACGTTTTAAAATCTTAGTGTTAGTTACGAATAAATCATCACCTACTAACTGGATTTTATCGCCCATTAATTTAGTTTGGTGAGCAAATCCATCCCAATCAGACTCATCTAAGCCATCTTCAATAGAAACGATTGGGTATTGCTGAGTAAGCTCTTGCAAAAAGAAGTTAAATTCTTCAGACGTGAATTTTTTGCCTTCACCTTTAAGATCGTAGATGTTTGCTTCTTTGTCGTAAAACTCAGAGGCAGCACAATCCATTGCAAGCGTAATATCTTTACCTAACTCGTAACCTGCGTTTGCTACCGCAACTTTAATTGCTGCAAGTGCTGCTTCGTTAGACTCAAGGTTTGGCGCAAAGCCACCTTCATCACCTACAGCTGTTGAGTGACCATCTGCTTTAAGTACTTTTGCTAGGCTGTGGAAAACTTCTGCGCCCATACGTAAGCCTTCACGGAAGTTTGAAGCGCCAACAGGTTGGATCATAAATTCTTGAATATCTACAGAGTTATCTGCGTGTTCACCACCATTGATGATGTTCATCATTGGAAGTGGCATTGAATAAACACCCGGTGTGCCGTTTAAATCAGCAATGTGCTCGTATAGCTCTACTTTTTTAGATTGAGCTGCGGCTTTAGCTGTTGCTAGTGATACTGCTAAGATTGCATTTGCACCTAATTTTTCTTTGTTTTCAGTGCCGTCTAAATCTAGCATTACTTTATCAACTGCACTTTGGTTAAGTGCGTCTTGGCCAGCTAGCGCATCAGCAATTTCTTTATTGATGTAACCAACCGCGTTTAATACGCCTTTACCTAAGTAACGCGCTTTGTCACCATCACGTAACTCTAATGCTTCGCGAGTACCAGTAGATGCGCCAGAAGGTGCTGCCGCACGACCCCATGAGCCATCAGCTAAATGTACATCAGCTTCAACAGTTGGGTTACCACGCGAGTCCATGATTTCGCGACCAATTACTTTTACGATATTTGACATCTTGTTTCCTCTATATTCCCAAAATGGTGAGTTTTGTTTACTTTACTATGTTTTGTCATAGTTTAGTCAGTCTTAAAACAAAAAAGCCGTGCAATATATGCACGGCTTTTTATAAATTACGACGACGCTTTTTGGTGGATATGCGCTGCTGCTACAAATCCTTCAAATAGCGGGTGACCATCACGTGGTGTTGACGTGAATTCCGGGTGGAACTGCGCGGCAATAAACCAAGGGTGATCTTTGTTTTCAATAATTTCTACTAGTTTTTTATCTTCAGATAAACCAGAGAATGTTAAACCTGCTTTTTCAAGTTGGTCTACAAAGTTGTTATTAACTTCATAACGGTGACGATGACGTTCTACAATTTCGTCGCTACCGTAAACTTCGTGTACCTTAGAGCCTGGTGCTAAGTGACATTTTTGAGCGCCTAAGCGCATTGTGCCACCAAGATCTGATTTCTCGTCACGAACTTCCACTTTACCTTCGGCGTCTAACCACTCAGTGATTAAACCTACAACAGGCGCTGCTGATTTAGCATTAAATTCTGTAGAGTTTGCATCGGTTAAGCCTGCAACATTACGTGCATACTCAATAAGCGCCACTTGCATACCTAAACAAATACCTAAGTAAGGCACTTTATTTTCACGTGCGTATTTGGCCGCTAAAATTTTACCTTCAACACCACGACCACCAAAACCGCCTGGAACTAAAATAGCATCAAGGTGAGAAAGCAGCTCTACACCTTTGCTTTCTAGATCTTGTGAATCAACATATTCAATGTTGATAGTTAAACGGTTTTTAAGGCCCGCATGTTTTAAAGCTTCGTTAACCGACTTGTATGCATCGGGTAGTTCAATGTATTTACCAACCATGCCAATGGTTACTTCACCCGTAGGGTTAGACTCTTGGTACAATACTTGTTCCCACTCAACTAAATCAGCTTCAGGTGCGTCTAAGTGAAAACGACGACATACAAAGTTATCTAGTTCTTGTGATTTTAACAGTGCTGGAATTTTATAAATACTGTCTACATCAGGTAGTGAAATTACCGCTTTTTCTTCTACATTGGTAAACAATGCAATTTTTGCACGCTCATTGTTAGGTAACTTACGGTCTGAACGACAAATTAGAATATCTGGCTGAATACCAACAGAGCGAAGTTCTTTAACTGAGTGCTGTGTTGGTTTTGTTTTCACTTCGCCTGCAGGGCCTAAGAAAGGCACTAACGTTAAGTGAATAAAGAGTGCGCGTTCGCGACCTATCTCTGTGCCCATTTGACGAATTGCTTCGATAAACGGTTGTGATTCTATATCACCTACTGTGCCACCAATTTCAACAATTGCTATATCATGGCCTTCAGCGCCTTCGTAAACACGCTGTTTAATATCGTTAGTGATATGAGGGATAACCTGAATAGTTGCGCCTAAGTATTCACCACGACGCTCGCGACGTAATACGTCTTCATATACGCGGCCTTGTGTGAAGTTATTTCGGCTAGTCATTTTGGTGCGAATAAAACGTTCGTAGTGACCTAAATCAAGATCAGTCTCTGCGCCGTCTTCTGTAACGTATACTTCACCGTGTTGAATTGGGCTCATTGTGCCTGGGTCAACGTTGATGTAAGGATCCAGCTTTAAAATAGTAACATTTAAGCCACGGGCTTCTAAAATAGCCGCCAACGATGCTGCTGCAATACCTTTACCCAACGAAGAAACAACCCCGCCAGTAACGAAGATAAATTTTGTACTCATGCGAACCCTAGAATATCAGGAATTAAAAGGAATATAACACCCAAAAAAATGGCTATGGGCATATCATCAAGACGGGGCGAAATTGTACCAAAACACGCTTTAGCAATCCAGCTAAAATTAGCGAATGGGCGATTAAAAAACGTGCGCTATTTTATTTATGTTTTTTGATTGCTTCCCATGCATTATCCATTTCTTCAAGGCTTGCCGTGTCTAAGCTTTTACCTTGTGCTTGCAAGTACGCCTGTACCTTTTCAAATCGGGCAGAAAACTTGTCATTTGCATTTCTGAGGAGCTGCTCTGGGTCGCGTTTAACGTGACGCGCTACATTAACAGTGGCAAACAGTAAATCGCCAAGCTCTTCTGCCGTGTGATCCGATAAGGGGTTTTGTGTTATTGCTTCTTTAACCTCAAGTACTTCTTCGCTTACTTTATCAAGTGCGCCATGATAGGTGGGCCAGTCAAATCCCATTGAAGCCACTCGCTGTTGAATTTTTTTAGCCTTGCTAAGGCTTGGCATATTTGCAGGAATATCTTGCCATAACAGTGATTCTTCAGACATTGCTTTTTCGCTTCGCTCTTGGGCTTTAATAGCTTGCCACTGAGCTGACAACTGCTCATCATTGAGGGCTTTTTTATCGCCAAAAACATGAGGGTGGCGACGTGTTAATTTTGCATTTAGTTGTTCTATTACGTCGTTAAAGTCAAACAAGCTTTGCTCTTGAGCTAATTGGGCATAAAAAACAATTTGAAACAGTAAGTCTCCAAGCTCATTTTTAAGCTCACTTAAATTACCCGATTCTATACAGTCGGCAACTTCGTAGGCTTCTTCAAGTGTATGCGGCACAATTGATTTAAAGTCTTGTTTGAGATCCCAAGGGCAACCACCATTGGGATCTCTTAGTCTTTGCATGATATTCAGTAATTCTGTTAATGCTGAATGGTTAGCCAAAGCTACTGCCCTCGCTTAGCATGGTGAACACCTTCAATTTGGTGCAATTTAGACAGTACTCGATTAGTGCCCGATAAATCATGTACTTCTATTTGCATGGTAAATACTGCTAACTGGTCAGCGCCCACGGTATTTACATTCATGTTAAGTACGTTTACTTTTTCGTTAGCCAGTACAGAACTGATATCACGAATTAGTCCAGATCTGTCGCTTGCTTCAATTTTTATACTGAGCGCGTATGATCCATTTATATCTTCAGACCAACTAACTTCAACAACACGCTCTGGGTGCTGCGTTTTCAAATTATTAAATGAATCACAATCATCACGATGTACACCAATACCGCGGCCTTGCGTGATATAACCGATGATCTGATCACCTGGAACGGGGCGGCAACATTTAGCAACGTGGCTCATTAAACTACCCACACCATCAACCACTATGCCGTTTTTATCGCCCGTTACTTTGCTTGGTGCTTTAAAACGAATAACAGGTTCGTCTTCTGTACGGTCAGTAACAAAATTAAGCATTTGGTTAAGACGCACATCGCCTGCTCCAATTGCGACCATTAAGTCATCAAGCTCTTTAAAGTTAAATCGCTTGATTGCTGGGGCTAAATCTTTGTATGTTAAATCAAGCTTTTGCAGCTCGTTATCAAGAATTTCTTTACCCGCACTTAGGTTTTTGTCGCGGTCAAGTTGCTTAAACCAATGGTGTATTTTGGCACGTGCACGAGATGATTTAATATAACCCAGTGACGGATTTAACCAATCTCTGCTGGGATTTGGCTGTTTTTGTGTGAGAATTTCGACCTGATCGCCCGTCGTTAATTGATGCGTAAACGGCACTATTTTGCCAAATACTTTTGCGCCAATACAACGGTGTCCCACATTAGAATGAATGTAGTAAGCAAAATCGAGCGGCGTGGCCCCTAATGGTAGATCAAAAATATCGCCGCGCGGGGTAAATACATATACACGGTCTTCAACAACTTGGTTTTTTAGTTCTTCAGCTAAATCGCCGCCATCCACCACTTCTTCTTGCCATTGCAGTAATTTACGTAACCAGCTAATTTTTTGCTCGTAACCCGAGCCTCGCCCAGGTAAAGCCCCTTCTTTGTACATCCAATGAGCGGCTACACCTAGTTCTGCATCTTGATGCATATCTTGCGTGCGTATTTGTATTTCTACGGTTTTGCCCTCAGGGCCAAAAACAACGGTATGGATTGACTGATAGCCATTTTGCTTAGGCGTTGCAACATAGTCATCAAACTCTTTGTTCAAATGGCGCCAGTTGGTATGCACTATACCGAGCGCACCGTAGCAATCTTGCAAGCGGTCAACCACAATACGCATAGCACGTATGTCAAAAAGTTGATCAAACTCGTAGTTTTTTTGCGCCATTTTTTTGTAAATACTGTAGATATGCTTAGGCCGACCATATACCTCAGCCTCTATACCTGCTTCACTTAAACGGCTTTTAACCTGTTCTACCATGTCTTCCATATAGGCTTCACGGGCAAGACGTTTATCATCAAGCTGTTTTGCTATTTTTTTATACGTATCTGGGCGTAAATACCTGAACGATAAATCTTCAAGTTCCCACTTTAACTGGCCAATACCAAGTCGGTTTGCTAAAGGAGCAAAAATGTCAGCTGTTTCTTTGGCGGCAATAACACGCTCTTCTTCACCTGCATTTTTAACGTTACGTAAATGACATACCTGCTCAGCAAGTTTAATCACCACAGCGCGCACATCCTCAACCATGGTTAATAACATTTTACGAATATTATCGACTTGAACAGTGCCTTTACCTTGGTGCGACAAAGTACTAATAGTCGCCATTTGAGAAACCCCTGTTAACAACAAAGATATATTGCTTCCAAGCTGCTCTTGAACGGTTTCAAGGGAGACCACATCATTTAAAAAATAGGGTGTTAGATACGCTGTAGCTAACGACTCAGCATCGAGGTTTAACTCGACTAAAATTTCCACCATTTCTATGGCTGTATTTTGCCAGTCTTGGTTATCACTTTTAACACAAAGCGCTTGCGCCTTATTAAGCAACTGAGTCTTTTCTGTAGATAGGTCGAGTGCTTTTAACCGTGTAAAAAGATCACCCGTTTCATCTTGTTGATGTGATTGACGTGTCGCTACCATAATGCGCTTTACCTCCGTTGAAATAACGCCATAGTTTCAATATGCCCAGTATGAGGAAACATATTCATTAGCCCAATTTTGTTGAGCTCAAAGCCTGCTTGCGAAATAATAGCGCTGTCACGGGCTAGGGTAACAGGGTCGCAAGAGACGTATAAAATTGTTTTAAATTGCTTTAAAGGTAATTGCTCTAATATAGCCATTGCACCAGTACGTGAAGGGTCTAATACCAACACATCTAGGTTTTTATTAAACCACTGCGCATTTTGTATTTTTTGCGTTAAATCAAAACAATGAAACTGCGCGTTACTGATAGAGTTAGTTTGCGCATTTTGCGCGGCCATTGCAACCGCAGAAGCAACACCTTCTATACCAATCACCGTTTTTGCTTGTTTTGCCAGCACAAGTGAAAAGTTACCAATACCACAAAATAAATCTAATATATTTTCATTACCACTTAAACCAAGCCAATCTACCGATTGTTTTAACATAGCTTGATTAACTTGAGCATTAACTTGAATAAAATTATCCAAACCAAACTCTAAATTTTAGTTTAAATTCATCTAGGTAATAGTAAGGCATAGTAATATTAGTATGGTCAATTACATCACTTTCGCTTTGCCAAATAACTGAGTATTTGTAAGGCGTACAGGCTTTTATTACCACAGCTTTTACTTCATCACTAATTGCTTTAGTGTGACGAATGACAACAAAGTTATGCGTTTCACTTTGGCATAATTGTAGGTGGCTTATACTGTGTAATGGCTTATTGTGATTAATTAATTCATCAAAGAGTGTAAAAACAGTTTCATAGGCGTCAGTCAAAACCGCACACTTATTAATACTTACAATATTTTTTGAACCACTCGCTCTGTACCCTATACGCATTTTTTTAGCGGCCTTATCAAACATAACCGCTATCCGTGCACTTCGCCTATAATGCGTTGCACTACTTAATAATGGAGCTTGCCAGTTTAAATTTGTTTGCTTGGCAAATTTTTCGAAAAGCTGTTCAACTGCTGCTTGCTTTTCAACTACTTGCTGGTTTACATCTAAATGCTGTAATTGACAGCCTCCACAATGGTTATAATGCTCACAAAAAGGCGCTACTCTGGCTTCACTTGCTTTAATCACTTTGTGTGTAATTGCACTACTGTAGCGCGCCTTATCATCAACAAGGGTCGCTTTTACTTTCTCGCCCGGTAATGCGCCTGCGACAAAGCATACTTTATTGTTATATTTTGCTACGCCACGGCCTTGGTGATCCATATTTGTTATATCGAGCACCACTGACTTTTGTTGAAGAGGTTTTTTTTTCGCTTTAAAAATTTGCGCCATGTGGCATTACCTTACATTTATTTAGGTTAAAACTCGTAACTAATCACGTGTAGGTGAAGCTTTGAGAATAGGCATCGAAACGTATATACTCAAAACATACTAATAATGATAATAATGCTCCCACTATGACCAAATTAGGCTTACGTGATTCTGTTTTAACTTTGACCCTGATCCCCACGGTGATCATTGGATTGCTGCTTGGTGGTTATTTTACAGTAAATCGTTACATTGAGCTTGATGAAATTTTATATCAGCAAGGTGCAACTATTTCAGAGCCTCTAGCTATTGCCTTAGAACAACCACTTCTTGATAAAAATAAAGTATTACTAAATCGTTTAATCAGTTTTACACATAATCGGCACTCCCCGTCTATTAAATCAATTGCTATATTTGACACTAACAACGAGCTGTTGATGACGAGTAATTACCACCGCTCATTCGATGAATTAATCAATCAAGCGTCTCTTAAATCGCTTAAAGCCACAAAAATAGAATCCTCAAAAGATATAATTACTTTCTATACGCCAATTGTTGGTCATTCTTCACCTAATACTCAATGGGACGCTTCAGCCTTTCAAACATCGTTAGGTACGGTCATTTTACAGCTAAACAAAGATAAAGCCGTTATAGGCCAACAACGCGCCTTACTTATTAGTGGCATTGTTATTATTTTATCTTTGGTATTAGCGGCAATTATGGCATTTAAACTTAGCCGCATGTTCATGACCCCTTTAAATAAGTTAGTACTTGCAACCGACAAACTCGTTGAGGGAAAAAGAAGTACTGGCCTTACCGATACCATGTTGGGTGAATTTGATATTCTTCGTGAAGGGTTAAATACCATAGCCGATACTATGGTAATGCAAAAAGACGAAATGCAAAAAAATATTGACCAAGCAACCAGTGATTATCGTGAAACGCTTGAACAATATGAAACGCAAAATATTCAGCTCACAATGGCAAAAAAAGAAGCACAAGATGCCAATCGTGTTAAGTCAGACTTTTTAGCAAAAATGAGTCACGAGTTGCGTACACCACTTAATGGTGTAATGGGATTTACCCGCCAGCTTTATAAAACACCACTGAACAAGCATCAAAAAGATTACCTAGATACAATCATGTTATCGGCTAATAGTTTAATGACTATTATCAGCGATATTTTAGATTTTTCTAAACTAGAAGCTGGAGCGATGGAACTTGAATCGATTCAATTTCAATTGCGCGATGCAGTAAATGAAGTAATGACATTGCTTGCCCCAAGCGCCCATGAAAAACAGCTTGAGCTCTCTATTTATATAAACCCGCAGGTCCCTGACGACTTGACTGGCGATCCTACTCGCTTTAAACAAGTACTTATTAATTTATTAAGTAACGCAATTAAATTTACCGAGCAAGGTTCTATAAAAGTAGATATTAGCTACCGCTTACTTGATGAAGAAAGTGCCTCTGTTTTAGTGTCAGTAACAGATACCGGTGTGGGTATACCAATGGATAAGCAAGATTCATTGTTTACTCCTTTTGGCCAAGCAGATTCAAGCATAACGCGCAAATTTGGGGGTACAGGCCTCGGTCTGATTATCACCAAACATATTGTTGAAGCGATGAATGGTCGAATATCGTTAAACTCAGCACCTGGTAACGGAACGTGTTTTACATTTAATAGTGTTTTTAGACTGCCTAATCACGTATTTACAAACGATCTACCAAGTAAGTCACTCATTGGTAAGCGTATTTTATACCTTGAGCCGCACGAGCATACGCATCATGCTGTACTGTCCTTATTGACTGAGTGGCAAGCAAATGTAACGCCATGCTTTAACGAAGCCAGCTTTTTATCGGCCGTAGAAAATACCCAAACTAAATTTGATATTTGTTTAATTGGTCACATGGCATCGGTTGATCACATGCAACTATTAAAAGGCTATGTAAAAACGGTAAGAGACTCGACCGACTATTTATATTTAATGCTTAATACCGTTTCACATAATATGCGTGAGGCGTTTATTGGCAGCGGTGCAGATGCTTGCTTAAGTAAGCCGCTTAATCATCGTAAGTTATGTGAAGTGCTTGCCGCACCATATAGACTCGACCACCCTGTTCATAATATAGAGCAGAGCGAGCAAAAATTATTACCGCTTAAAGTGCTGGTTGTTGATGATAACGATGCTAACTTAAAACTTATATGTACATTGCTCGATGAACAGGTTGAAGTAATTGATACCGCTCATAATGGTTCACAAGCTTATAGTTTAAGTAAAAGTCATAAGTATGATGTTATTTTTATGGACATTCAAATGCCGATAATGGATGGCATAACCGCATGTAAACTTATCCAAGAGTCATCCCTTAATGAAGATACACCTATAATTGCAGTAACTGCGCATGCCTTGCATAGTGAAAAAGAACAACTACTGAAAGATGGCTTTAAAGGGTATTTAACCAAGCCTATTGATGAAGATACACTTAAACAAATTATTAGCGACCACAGCCCACAAACGCCAATAAACCGTGAAAAAACAAAAATGAAATACCACAAAGTCCAGCGCCTTTTGAGAGTAGCCGAATAGATTGGCCCCTTGCATTACAACGGGCTGGTGGAAAAAACGAATTGGCGCTTGAAATGCTTAATATGCTGCTTTTAAGCGTACCAGAAACGCTTAATTTACTAACTAAAGCTATTGATAATGAAGCTTGCGAACAAGTACTCAGTATTGTGCATAAATTTCATGGTGCGTGTTGCTACACCGGTGTACCGAAATTAAAATCGTTAGCTGAAACTATTGAGACTTCACTTAAAAATGAGTGCGTGCTCGAAAATATAGAACCTGAACTTTTTGAGCTACAAGATGAGCTTGAAAACCTATTGGTTGACGCAAAAATGGACAGTAAAAACAAAAAAGACGTGCTTTAAGCGCGTCTTTCAATTATGCCTTAACACTCATATGTGATTGTTAAGTTAAAACAGCTATTTATAATTGAAGTTAAATCCGCGCTTCAATCATTAGGCGCTTCATATCACGCACCGCTTTATCTAGGCCATCAATGGCGGCACGCGCAATAATAGCGTGGCCTATATTTAACTCATAAATTTCTGGCATAGCCGCTATTGGCTTTACATTATGGTAATTTAAACCATGCCCTGCATTTACAATTAAGCCTAAACTTGCTGCGTATTGTACACCTTGACGAATGTGTTCAAGTTCTTTGCTTAAGTCGCTATCGTTTGTAGCATCTGCGTATGCACCGGTGTGTATTTCTACATAAGGTGCGCCGCAGGCTTTTGCAGCATCTAATTGTGCAGTATCCGCGTCAATAAATAATGAGACTTTAATCCCTGCATCAGTAAGGGTTTTAGTTGCCGCTTTTATTTTTTCTATATTAGCTGCAACATCTAAACCGCCCTCAGTGGTCAATTCCTCTCGTTTTTCCGGCACTAAACAAACATATTCAGGCTTCACTTCTAAAGCAATAGCAATCATTTCATCGGTTACTGCTGTTTCGAGGTTCATACGAGTTTGAATTGTTTTTGCCATTACGTACACGTCACGGTCTTGAATGTGGCGGCGGTCTTCACGTAAATGAATGGTAATGCCGTCTGCACCAGCGTGCTCTGCAACGCTTGCTGCATGCGCTGGGTCAGGATAAGTTGTTCCTCGTGCTTGGCGAAGCGTTGCAATGTGATCAACATTTACACCCAAAAGAATATCTTTCATTGTTTTACCTGTAAAATTACGTTTATTGAGAGGCCGTAAATAACTCACGGCTTTTTAATGGCTTATTACCTAACAAAGGTTTTAGTAAATAGCGACTTAACTGTTTTGCCATATATAACACATCTTTTCGGCTAAAGTCATGATTTGCTATTGCTTGAAGCTGTTCACCGCTAAAACCTGAGCGAGTATCTTCTTGGATAACAAACCCAAGTTCAGAGAAATAACTATACGTAAGCGCTTCATCTATTGGCTCACCGTTGGTATCAAAACTGAAATCAACACCGTAACCTAATAATTCTAGTAATTGAAATTCGTACGAACGCAAAACAGATTGCAAATTGACGCCACGGTTTAAGTTTTCTAAATGAGATTTATAAAGCTCATAAGCTTGTTCAATAGGCTCATTAACAGGCACTATTCTGTTTGTTAACTCGTTTAAATAAAACCCACAATAAAGCTCGTCACCAGATAGAAAAAGCGGTGCGCCGTGCAGCTCAAATTTATTAATGTATTTTAAATCGTACTTACCACTATAGTGAACAAGTAGAGGTTGAAAGGGTTGCAATTGCGCTTTGTGTTTAGTGGCCTGGCGGCCACTAATTCGTGCGATCATTCTAAGCTGGCCAACGCCTTCTACTAGCATATCGAGCATTACTTGTGAGTCACTATAAGGACGTCGGTGTAATAAATATGCGGTATAGAAGTCACTATCCATAAAGTAGGTTACTTACTATTTTAGTCTTCACCATAGCCTAGGCTTCTAAGTGCGCGTTCGTCATCAGCCCAACCAGACTTAACTTTTACCCAAAGCTCTAAAAATACTTTGTTATCAAGCATCTCTTCAAGGTCTTTACGGGCTTCACGGCCAATTACTTTTAGCTTTTCGCCTTTGTTACCAATAACCATGCGTTTTTGTGTTTCACGTTCAACTAAAATTAAGCCATTGATATGCCAAACACCGTTTTCTTGCCACTTAAACTGCTCTATTTCAACAGTAACCGAGTAAGGTAACTCTTCACCCATAAAGCGCATTAGCTTTTCACGGATAACCTCTGCAGCCATAAAGCGCATCGAACGATCGGTTACGTAGTCATCAGGAAAGTAAAACTCACATGGCGGAAGACGTTTGGTTACTTCGTCTTTTATAAGGTCAACATTTTTACCTTGCTTAGCCGAAACGGGCATAATGCTCACAAAGTCAAACTTATCGCCTAATAACTTCATGTGCGGAAGCACTAAATCACGGTCTTTCACTTGGTCAATTTTATTAATAACCAACATCACTGGCTTACCGCTTTGCGATACTTTATTTAGTACCATTTCATCATCAGCAGTCCAGTGTGTTCCTTCAACCACAAAAATAATCAGCTCTACGTCACCAATCGAACTAGACGCAGCGCGGTTCATTAAGCGGTTAATTGCGCGCTTTTCTTCTATGTGAAGTCCCGGCGTATCAACATAAACGGCTTGATGCTTACCTTCTGTATGAATACCCATAATACGGTGGCGCGTTGTTTGCGGCTTACGTGAAGTAATACTGACTTTTTGCTCAATAATCTCATTGAGTAAAGTCGATTTACCTACGTTAGGACGTCCTACAATGGCAATCATGCCACAAAATGTATCAACATCACCTTCATGAGGTTGTATTAGGGTATCAAGATTCATTTTTAATTATCTTCAATGCTTTTTCAGCAGCTTTTTGTTCGGCCTTACGGCGTGAGCTACCAACAGAAATTATGCTATCCATTCCATCAACAATACATTCAACCGTGAATGTTTGATTGTGCGCTTGGCCCTTTGTATCAACCACAGTGTAGCCTGGTAAAGGAAGTTTGCGACCTTGTAGATGCTCTTGCAGCAGGGTCTTCGGATCTTTTTGGTTAAGCCCTGGTGAAATAGCATCTAACCGTGATTCGTACCACGATAAAATAAGCTCGCTGCAACGCTCGATACCTGAATCTAAAAACGCGGCACCAATAATGGCTTCTACTGCATCGGCAAGTGTTGATTCGCGGCGGAATCCACCACTTTTAAGCTCACCTGGGCCTAAACGTAAGTAATCACCTAAACCAAATTCAACGCCAAACTCAGCAAGTGTTTGACCACGTACCAGTGTTGAACGCATGCGGCTTAAGTCGCCTTCACGTGCTTTTGGGAATTTGGCATAAAGTGCATTAGCAATAACAAAGCTCAAAATTGAGTCGCCTAAAAACTCCAAGCGCTCGTTATGCTGACCTTTGTGACTGCGGTGCGTCATTGCCTGTTCAAGTAAACCTTGATCAGAAAACTCGTAGCCGATTTTGTTGTATAACTCTGTTACATTTTTTTCATTGTTACTGAATATTACCTAGGCGTTCAAAGCGAACACCAGTTGGAACCCATCCTGGTAAAACATCATCAGGGCCATTCTCAAATTCAAAACTCATCCATATAAAGACAGCTTTCCCCACCAAGTTTTCTTTTGGTACAAATCCCCAAAATCGACCATCTTCACTATTATCGCGGTTGTCACCCATCATAAAATAGTGATCTGCGGGTACAACCCACTCATCGGTGCGAGTACCAGCTTGTCTAAAGTAGCGACCTTTTTTCTCTGGAACCTCAGGGTAAATTAAAATATCGTGACCATCTTCTGTTAGCGATTCATTTATTCGAACCGATTCCATGCCTTTTAGCATAAACTCGCCTCTATCTTTCACTTCCATGTCAATTTTGTTGTACTCACCACATTGTAAGTTACTGCGGCTTACTTCACCTTCAGCACACTTTGGCTGAATGTATAGGTGCTTATCGCGGTATACAACCTTATCGCCAGGTAGTCCTATTGTTCTTTTGATGTAGTCAATTGTTTCATTACCAGGAAACTTAAAAACAACAATATCACCACGTTCTGGCTCGTCCATCTCAACTAATTGAGTGCGCCAAACAGGGTCTTTTATACCGTATGAATACTTTTGTACTAAAATAAAATCGCCCACGAGTAGTGTTGGCATCATTGAACCTGACGGAATTTGAAAAGGTTCAAAGATAAACGATCTGAAAATAGTAATAGCAGCAATCATCGGAAAAATCGATTTTGCAGTTTCAGTTAATACTGGCTCTGGTGCAATTAATGCTGCTGTTTCATCATCTAACTTTGCGCCAGCAGAGGTTTGTGCTAACGCTAAACGCTCTTGCCTTTTTGGTGCATACATTAAGTGGTCTATTAACCATATTAAGCCTGAGCCTAAGGTTAACAGCACCAATAAAATTGAAAAGTAACCAGCCATTTATAATCCTTTGTTGTTATTTGCCAACTTTCAAAATAGCTAAAAACGCCTCTTGAGGTACTTCTACATTACCTACTTGTTTCATGCGTTTTTTACCATCTTTCTGTTTTTTGAGTAGCTTTTTCTTACGACTCACATCACCACCGTAACATTTGGCAATTACGTTTTTACGTAGCTGTTTTACAGTTGTACGCGCAATAACATGCTGGCCAATCGCTGCTTGAATTGCAATATCAAACATTTGGCGCGGAATAAGCTCTTTAAGCGCATCAGCAAGCTGACGACCACGCGATTGCGCACTGTCTCTGTGAGCAATAATTGCAAGCGCATCAACACGTTCACCATTAATTAAAATATCAACGCGCACCATGTCTGAGGTTTGAAAGTGCTTAAAATTATAATCTAGCGATGCAAAACCACGGCTTGTAGATTTAAGCTTATCGAAGAAATCCATTACCACTTCAGCCATTGGTAACTCATACGTTACTGCAACTTGCTTACCGTGATAAGTCATTTTGGTTTGGCTACCGCGCTTTTCAATACATAGGGTAATTACATTACCTAAGTACTCTTGCGGTACTAATATATTTGCCTCAACAATCGGCTCACGAATTTCTACAATGTCATTTACTGCGGGTAAGTCAGACGGATTATCGATTTGGAAAGTGCGATCGTCCTTCGTTACGATTTCGTAAATTACCGTTGGTGCGGTTGTAATCAAATCAATATCGTATTCGCGCTCTAAACGTTCCTGAATAATTTCCATGTGGAGCATACCCAAGAAACCACAACGAAAACCAAAGCCAAGTGCCGTTGAGTTTTCTGGCTCGAAGAATAAAGACGCATCGTTTAAGCTTAGCTTGTTAAGCGCATCACGGAATGACTCATACTCGTCAGACGCAATTGGGAACATACCTGCATATACTTGCGGTTTAATTTTCTGAAAGCCAGGTAAACGTTCTGGTGCTGCGTTTCTTTGATGTGTGATCGTATCACCAACGGGTGCACCGTGAATCTCTTTAATACCTGCGATAACAAAGCCTACTTCACCGGTACGTAAGATACCTGTATTGGTTTGCTTAGGTGTGAATATGCCCACTTGATCGGCTGTATGAATGTGCTCGTTAGACATGATTTTAATTTTGTCACCCGTGCGTAGCTCACCGTGCTTAATGCGCACAAGCGATACAACACCTTGATATGGGTCAAACCATGAATCAATAATTAGCGCTTGTAGAGGCTCATCTTTTTCACCAACTGGCGGCGGGATGTCTTTGACGATCATTTCAAGTACTTCGGCAATACCAACACCTGTTTTAGCACTACACTGCACAGCGTCTAAAGCATCAATACCAATAATTTCTTCGATTTCTTCAGCAACACGCAATGGATCTGCTTGTGGCAAATCGATTTTGTTTAATACAGGAATTACTTCTAAGTCCATTTCAATTGCGGTGTAACAGTTTGCTAAAGTTTGCGCTTCAACGCCTTGCCCTGCATCAACAACTAATAATGCGCCTTCACATGCAGCTAAAGAACGCGATACTTCATAGGTGAAGTCAACGTGCCCTGGGGTATCGATAAAGTTAAGTTGATATGTTTCGCCGTCATTTGCTTTGTAGTTCAACGTTACACTTTGCGCTTTGATGGTAATACCACGTTCGCGCTCAATATCCATTGAATCTAAAACTTGTTTTTGCATTTCACGGTCGGTTAAACCGCCACAAACTTGAATCAAACGATCTGAAAGGGTCGATTTACCGTGGTCAATATGGGCGATTATCGAAAAATTACGGATATGCTTCATAAACTGAGTTCAATACTTCTTATTTAAAGGACTAAATATGGATACCTAAGTGACTTGCAAATACTTGTTTTAGCATGCTTTTTAATTAATTCAAAACATACATAATGACGAAAAATGATATAAACAATCAATAACGGCTCACACAGCAACCATGCTGGTTAACATTTATTAAATTGTTTTAAATCACAGCTTCCTGTATTTCCAAGTTACTTGGGTATAAAACGCCAATTTTACATTTAATTGGCGTCAATCACCATCTATTTGAGTTAAAGGGATGCTAATTGGGTGAATTTTTACTACTTTTATATCGTGCCTGAGCGATTTAACACGTGTTCTTGCAATATAAAACCCCAAAACACCGCCCATAACAGCTGCAAATATTTGCCACACTTCGCCCATTATTAATAACTCAGACGTAGCAAGTGCAAAAACAAGACTTAAAAAAAGCGGCAGCATATACACAGCAAATGCGTGTTTTACCATATGGCTATCATCAAGGGATAAAGTGATCTTCTGGCCTATTTCGACAGGGGACTCAAATTTATAAGGGAGTGTTTTTTTTGCAGTGCCAAATAATTTACTAAATACTTGGGAGCCGCAACGACCGTTGCAGCCAGCGCAAGCTTGCTTTTGCTCGGCTTCTAAATGAGCCGTGTGACCACTAAGGGCCACAACAGTGAGGGTTTGTTCAATCATAACAATCCTTACGAATCGTTTATAAAGCGCGCGTAACAGATTCGGCTATTGCCTTTGCAGTTAGGCTTGGCACATTACCAACAACCGATACATCAAAATTACCGCCATTATGCACATAAACCGTTGTAGCGCCAGAGGTGAGTGCACCACTTAAACGTTTACCAGGTAGTGGTCGCTGAATAAATACCGACACTTCAACAAACCCATCTGAATATAGATAGTAATCCGTAAGCTCATTATTCAAATCTAGCTTGTGTCTGTCCGATTTGAGTAGCTCAAAACCGGCAGGTAACCAGCTTATTTTCCAGTTAGTTGACGAATTATCAACTCCTTCCAACTCGCTTTCAGGTAAGGGTGTAGGAAAATTTCGATTTAACACTTCTAATAGCATAGGAGCTGGTTGTTCAGTCACACTAATATGGGTTAACTGAAGCTGCTCAAGAGCTTCTCCTTGATGGTTTACATAAGCAGCTTTTAATAGCAGCGCCGATTCCATATCAAGCCAAATCCAGTAGTTATATTTGTGCTCATCTTTTGACTCTATACGTACAAGTTGTGCAGCACGCCCAGCAATACGCCCTTTTCCGCCAAGTACAAAATCGTAGTGCTCACTTAAGCGTTGTATGTCTTTAAAAAGTACTTCTGGGATAGGCCCTGCAATAGAGTCTGTTTTTAGTGAATAAGGTTCAGACTGAGGTTCAAAGTAAGTTACCTGGTCGTTGACTCTAATCATTTCAAGGCCTGCGCCATTGAGCAAACTTAAGTGTTCGAGTTCAGTTTCACCTTGTTTGGCGTGCACCCATCGATAGGGTTCCATTGATTTACCTTTAACAACCACAAACGAGGCATCAAAGTTACGATTATGAACAGCATTAGCCATTTCTAATAATAACGTTTTGGCAGGATTTGTGTCGTTGGCAACTGCAGTAAAGCTCAATACCAACGACAGAACAAAAGTGATTACTTTCATTTAATTAGTTTTTTTCCTCTTGCGCTTTTGTTTCATTTTGCGCTGTTTGAAGAGAGTTAGCAACACGTGCTTGACGTTGATGCTCTAATACTAACGCGCCAATACGCTGTTGTTGCAACTCACGTAAACCTTGCTCTGCGTTTTCAAGAGCGGGCGCAGATGAGTAGCTTACTGGTGACGCCATACCTGTTAACGGTGTTGTTTGCAGTAATGGGATTTCATTTTGCTGTGGATCACTTTGCGGTAACGTGCTTACTCCCACAATCGCAAACATTGCCACACTTGCGGCAATTGCAAGCTGAGCAACAGGCTTACGCCAATTAAATGCCACTACGTTATTCTGTTCTGGCTTATCGTCCACTTTAGACTGCGCTTTCGACTGGGTAAAGTCAGCATATACAGGCTCGCTTTCAAGTGCTAGAGCAACGCGTTCGCTAATATTAATATGGATGTCGTGGTTATTTTTTTGAGCACGCATTGCATCACCAATTAACGCATAACGACCAAACGTAGAAACATCTTGCTCTGCAATTTTTGCATCAGCTAGGTGCTGCTCGCCATCAAGTAATGCAGATAACGATTCGTTATCTAACTTGTTAAGGTGTGCTTTTGTCATACTAAGACTCGCCTATTAATGGGTTTAATTTGTTATCAATTGCTTCACGGGCACGAAATATACGCGAACGTACTGTGCCTACAGGGCAATCCATTACCACAGCTATTTCTTCATAGCTCATACCCTCAATTTCTCTGAGAGTTATTGCGGTTTTAAGGTCTTCAGGCAAACTATCAATTGTATTAAAAATTACAGCGCGAACCTCTTCACTTAATAAAAGGTTTTCAGGTGATGCGTTTGAACGCATCGAGTCACCACAATCATAAAATTCAGCTTCTTCAGCGTCAATATCATTAGCTGGCGGCTTACGCCCCTGAGCAACTAAATAATTTTTAGCACAATTAACGGCAATACGGTATAACCAAGTATAGAAAGCACTGTCGCCTCTAAAGTTGGGAAGTGCACGGTAAGCTTTTATAAAAGCTTCTTGCGCTACATCAGCAATATCGCCTTGATTTGATACATAACGAGAGATCAAACCTGCAATTTTGTTTTGATACTTCTTTACTAATAGATTGAAGGCATTTTTATCGCCCTGCTGCACTCTTCTTACTAGCACTAAATCCAATTCCTGCTCGCTCATTCGAGCCGGTACTCCTATGTCTGGTTTTTGCTTGTTATTCATATTATCGCCATTGTTCACAAATACTCTGACCGCGACATGAATAAAAAGTTCTGCTTAATATTATTTTTATATAAAATAGTTCATAAATAACGGCGCTAAGCCATTAAAATCACTACATAGTGGTATGACAAATATGATACAACTACACATATTAAAAACAAATACTGCTTTATTTAAGCATTGTAACCGCAAAGTACCCCTGACATGAACCAAAATAAACATCACATCGCAGATATCGCAATTATCGGAAGCGGCGCGGCTGGCTTATCTCTTGCCTTATCACTAGCTAACTATTGTAACGTTACCGTTATTAGTAAAGGCGCGCTTACCGAAGGCTCTACACTTTATGCACAAGGTGGTATAGCCGCAGTATTTGATAAAAAAAATGACAGTATTGAATCGCATGTTGAAGATACTTTAGATGCTGGCGGCGGCCTATGTGACCGTGAAGCTGTTCACTATACAGCAAGTAATGCACACGATTGCCTTCAATGGCTAATTGACCAAGGTGTGCCTTTTGACATGGAATTTGATAGCAAAGGCAAAGAGCGTTTTCACTTAACGCGAGAAGGCGGTCATAGCCATCGTCGAATTTTGCATGCCGCCGATGCGACTGGTAAAGCCGTTCAAACAACATTAATAAGCCAAGTGAAATTACATAAAAACATCACTCTACTTGAGCAATACAATGCAATTGATTTAATTACTGATAAAAATACTGGCAAAGCAGGAACACACGTTGAGGGTATGTATGTGTGGAACAAAAAAGCTAAAAAAGTCGAAACTATATCGGCTAAATTTGTAGCACTTGCGACCGGTGGAGCAAGCAAGGTGTACTTATATACATCTAATCCTGATGTATCAAGCGGTGACGGTATTGCTATGGCTTGGCGAGCTGGCTGTAAAGTGGCTAATATGGAATTTAATCAATTCCATCCCACCAGCTTATACCACCCTGAATTACAAAACTTTCTAATTACCGAGGCAATGCGCGGTGAGGGCGCGTATTTAAAACGCCCCGATGGCACTCGCTTTATGAAAGATTTTGATGAACGTGAAGAGCTAGCCCCTCGTGATATAGTCGCTCGCGCAATCGATTTTGAAATGAAGCGCTTAGGTGCTAATTGCGTTTACTTAGATATTAGCCATAAAGATAAAGAATTTATTATTGAGCACTTCCCTACCATTTATGCAAAATGCTTGAGTGTTGGGTTAGATATTACAAAAGAAGCGATTCCGGTTGTCCCTGCCGCACACTACACTTGCGGTGGTGTAATGACTGACTTTAATGGTAAAACAGATTTAGATAATCTGTATGCAGTTGGTGAAGTAGCTTACACCGGCCTGCACGGTGCAAACAGAATGGCAAGTAACTCATTATTAGAGTGCATTGTGTTTGCCCATGCTGCAGCGAAAGATATTTTAAGTAAAATTGAACATGCACCAGAACCCATGACCTTGCCGCAATGGGATGAAAGCCGTGTAACTAACTCGGACGAAGAAATAGTCATTACGCATAATTGGCATGAGCTACGCCTATTTATGTGGGATTATGTCGGTATTGTTCGTTCAACTAAGCGTTTAGAGCGCGCACTACATCGGGTTGAGTTGCTGCAACAAGAAATACACGACTATTATGCTAACTTTAGAGTAAGTAACAACTTACTTGAGCTACGTAATTTAGTGCAAGTAGCAGAGTTAATTATTAGAAGTGCAATGCAAAGAAAAGAAAGTAGAGGGCTTCATTACACAATTGATTACCCTGAGCAAAACGAAAACCCAACCCCCACTATTTTGACCCCTGAGCGCCATTAACCGCACTCAAAACAGCTCGTTTTAATCGGGCATAGCTTTGCTTATCAACACCATTGGCTGAAATAATAAGCCAATGGTTGTTATTAAATCCTTTTATAAATAGCCAAACACTGCCCATAAACACTTTGCTTTTTGGACCTATTTGCCCTTCTATTTTATGTACGTCATTTTCGAATCTAAACAAACTAGGCTCTAAAATAATCACGCCCATTTGCGGTTGGCAGGCTTTTACTTTACGCCAGACTAAAACCCCGGTTATCAGGTTGGCAAAAATACATATTAGGATTGCCAAAAAAGAGCTTAAAAATAAACACATTATTAAAATAAGCACACAAAAAAAGACCACAATGGGTTTGTGGTCTGCTTTATTATTTTTTACAGTGAACCTATACACGAACTCTGTTTAATATGAGTTGTACCATACTATTTAGCTGCTCGTCTTTGCATTTTTCATGGCCCATAAACCATGCAAATAGATCAGGATCTTCTTGTGTTAACAAGCGCTGAAAAATAGCTTGTTGCTCTGCATTTAAAGAATCGTATGCTTCTTCTACAAACGGCATAAACAAAACATCTAGCTCTAACATACCACGACGACAAGCCCAACGAATACGTGCTTTACTATGAATTTCAACCATTTTAAACCTCATACTGAATTGACTCGAGTTTAACAAACACAAGCCGGTTTAGCAGCTATTAATCAACTATAAAATAAATACACCCCTGCGGGTGCTTGTCTGTACCATACGTAGCAACTGCGTTATTATGTCACTTCATTTGTATTGCAAAGAAGGTTTTTATGTCTAGCGTTTACGCATGTCCGTTATCTCACCAACTTATTAGCCTTACAGGTGCTGATAAATTATCTTATCTGCACGGGCAAATTACTCAAGATCTAAATAAACTAACCAACAGCAATTTTTTATGGACCGGCCACTGTAGCGCCAAAGGAAAACTTTGGGGCGTATTTAAGCTATTTTCTCACCAAGACAGTTACTACTTATCTGGCAGTAGTGCTGAGGTAGAGCAATCGTTAGTTGAGCTAAAGAAATACGCAGTATTTGCAAAAGTAGACATAAGTGCGTCTTCAAACCGGTTAATTGGCCTTATTGGTGATGACTTATCTACGATTTTAACAGAGCTGGGTATTGCTTTTGACGACAATATAATAGCGTGTGACTTTGATAACGGTAAAGCATTGAAGCTGGCTGATAACCGAGTGTTGCTTATGGTTGACAGTCAGTTTGCAATCCCGGATAGCGTTTTAACGCTTGATAACGATGCACCATGGCAGCAAGCAGCAATTTTAGCTGGCGAGCCACAGCTGAGCAGTGATGCAATTGGTGAATATGTGCCGCAAATGGTTAATTTACAAGCCATTGGTGGAATCAGCTTTAAAAAAGGCTGCTATACAGGGCAAGAAACTGTAGCCCGCATGAAGTACCTTGGTAAAAATAAGCGAGCCATGTATATCGTATCAGGCCAAAGCGAAAGCATGCTGGACGAACCCGAACTTGAAGTACAACTGGGTGAAAACTGGCGTCGTGCTGGTAAGCTTATTGCGCAAAGCTTTGATGAAAAAACAAAGATCTTAACTGGCCTTGTTGTGTTGCCAAACGATACTGAAACAACGCAAGTACTTCGTGCAAAACACGCGCCTCAGGTAGAGCTAAACATTCTGCCTCTGCCCTACTCTTTAGATGATGAATAAATAGGAATGACTATGATCGTTGCGGCAAACAAAGTGGTAAAAATGCATTATTCAGTGATGGATAATGATGGTAACAGCATTGATAACTCGTTCGGTGGTGAGCCGCTACATTTTATTGTGGGTACTGGTTATCTAATTTCAGGCCTTGAAAACGCACTACTAGGTAAGCAACCTGGTGACACGCTAAGCGTAAAAGTAGAACCTGAAGATGGTTACGGTGAACGCCATGACAACCTAATGCAAGCTGTACCAAAGTCGATGTTCGATGGTATGGAAATTGAAGTGGGTATGCAATTTCGCGCATCAACAGATGATGGCGACCAATCAGTAATGATTATTGATATTCAAGATGAAGAGGTCATTGTTGATGGCAATAACCCGCTTGCAGGTATTACACTAAACTTCGATGTTGAAATACTTGAAGTACGAGATGCAACAGCTGATGAGCTTACCCATGGCCATGTACATGGCGAAGGTGGTTGTGGTCACGACCACTAATAAAACCTTTTATAAAAAAGCGCCTAAGGCGCTTTTTTATATCATATTATTACGTTTAACCACCTTGGAGTCACTTTGTTGCTTTTTAGGCTGTGCCACTGGTACGTTTTGTTTTTTTAGTGCGTCTAGTAACCCTTGTTGGTCGTTTGTACCCACTCTATACAAGGTGCCATCGTTAAGCGTTAGCTGAACAGCACTAAATCCAGACACAGTATAAACCCACCCATCGTGCGTTATACGAATACCAATACCATGCCTGTAAGAGTTTTGAACTGCTTTCGCCTCAGAAATATCGCTAAGCGTAATTTGCTGGCCTGCCACACCAGGGCCAAATCCCCAGCTAATTGTTTTATCGTTTACTTTAACTGTTAAGCCATGAAACAAAAAGCCCACCAGTACCAATACACCTGCAAAAATAATTAACGGCCAATCTGCCCCAATTAAATTCCATGCTAAAGCAACAAAGCCACCAATCCAGGTCAAAACAAAAAAGATAAACACCGCATACTGTTTATGCTGATACATAAAATTCTCTAATTAAATAAATACTTAAAAGCTATACACTAAAGTAGCACTGAGCTCAGAATCAAACTTAAGTTTATCATCTTCTGGTTTTGAATTATAACGATACATATAAGCAAACTTAAGAGACACCGCCCCTATAACCTGACTAATCAGCGCAGTTTCAGACTTTAATCGTGAATTTAACCCTGACAATGACTGCTCTATACTCACATCTTGATTAAAACGTGTGCGTTTTGAAACCAGTCGCTCCCATTGCATAGCAACACGAAGTAAGTAACCGGTTTTACTTTCTTCGCTTTCACTCACCGTTGAGTCTTCATCAGCTACCGAACGGTACAAACCAGGCCCGATATCAATATCTACTTTGTTCTTAGTGCCCTGATAAACACGCGCACCATACCCTGTTGCAATGGTGCTTTTAAATTTAAGGCCACTAAACTGATCTTCCTCGTAATCGCCATAAATAAAAAACGATGAATTTTTAACGCCTACTTTGTAGTTACCTTGTGCAGATACAAACACACGGTTTGCAGTTACATCGCTGTCTCCAGTGTCGTCATTTTCGTCGCGCTTATAAAGGGAGTCAATTTTGAATTGGTTTCGCCACTTTTCAAAATCTTGGTAAAGGTTACCTTTGAGCTTAAAGCTGGTTGAATTGATATTTCCCCGAGACAAAATAAACCCAAACTCAGTATCGCCGTAAAGCATTTCGCCTTTGTGTAAATCATGAATTTCTTCGTCAGAAAGCTGCCCATACTCATGAAAATCTTCAAATGGATCAACAGCCCAGCAAGAGCCACTAATTAAAATAAAAATTAAAAATAAATACTTACGCAAAATTCTATCTCGCCACTTAATCAAAAATAAACAAACAGCAGGGCTTATTCACTTTCTTTCCATAAAATATGGCAAAACGGGGCGTCTTTATCACGGCTAATTAAAATTTTTGCAAATAGCACATCTTCATTATCAAACTCTAAACCCACTAGCACTTGAATAAAGTGTTCTGGCTCAATTTCAAGCGCAACAAAATCTTGCCACTGGTCGTCCGGTTCATCTTCTTCAATAAAGCCAAGATCTTCTCGGTACTCATTAAAGTTTTCAACGTCATCATCACTTAAGTTACTCGGTGCTAACTCTAAAAAAATATCATAAGCTTGATGTGTTGCTTCTTCGATTGTAAATAAACGTGGACCCGACATAGTTGCGTAACCTTAACCTTAATAATTGGCGGTATGTTATCAAATCTGATTAGCTATTTGATAAAAAAGCGTTTAAAAACCTGACTTTTTTAACCTCAAACCACACTTTGTTAATTATCAAAATAAAACCAAGTAATTCAGACTGCTCATTTACAAATAAATTCAATCTATTTTAAAAACTACATCACTTTACTTCACCTTTCTAACCGCATAAGCTCAAGCAACAGGTCAGAGGAGTTAATAATGATAAAACTAGAAAAGCAAGACGGTATTGCAACGGTTACCTTGAGTCGAGCTGATAAACAAAACGCATTAAACTTTGCCATGTTTATGTCGTTAAATAACACGATTAAAAATATAAAAAAGGATCGTACTATTCGTGCGGTAGTTATAAAGGGGGATGGCGATCATTTTTGTTCAGGGCTTGATATTGCCGCAGTTATGGCCTCACCTTTAAATATCATAAAATTACTGTTTAAGTGGTTACCCGGCAACCAAAACTTAGCGCAAAAAGTAGTACTGGGCTGGCAGTCGTTAAGCGTACCTGTTATTGCACAGATTAATGGCAACTGCTTAGGAGGAGGGTTACAAATAGCGTTAGGAGCAGATTACAGAATTGTACACAATGACGCCAAGCTAGCCATAATGGAAGCTCGCTGGGGGCTTTGCCCTGACATGGGGGCAAATGTAATGATGGGCGGACTTGTTAAACGCGACCAAGCACTTTTACTTGCAAGCCATGCAAACCCTATAACTGCAGAGCAAGCAAACGAGCTTGGACTGGTCACACAACTAACAAACAACACCGAACTTGCAACCCAAACACTGCTGAGTACATTGCTTGAACGCTCACCCGATACCCTAGCTGCCATTAAACGTATTACTCAATTAAGCTACAAGTCACGGCAACGAAAAATACTCGCAAAAGAAACCTGGAGTCAAATTCGTTTACTAACAAACCCAAATACAAAAAAAGCCATTGCAAAAGCAAAAGGTAAATCCGATATAAAATACAACAACGCCAAACGGTGGTAATGCATTAATATCGGTAATACTAAGGCACAATGTACACACTGTTTTTGATTGTTAAACTAAATGCACCCTATTAAATTGAGTAATAATGATGAAATACCTATTAAGTAGCGCAATCATTTTGCTTTGTTTAGCCTGCGCTAAACTTATTATGTATTATACAGGAGGCAGCTTTCCTGCACCTTTACTCGCTATGGTTATTTTATTGGTGTTGCTGCTAGCAGGCATAGTAAAAGAGCAACACCTAAAGCCTTGTGCCTCTCCAATTTTAAATGTTATGCCTATTTTTTTTATTCCCGCTGGCGTTGGCTTTATTGAACACCTAAACCTTATAAAATCTAATTGGCCTTTTTTAATGTCTGTTATTTTTATTGTGCCAGCAAGTACATTATTACTAGTTAGCTCAGTGATGGTTTTTTTCAAAAGCAGAAAAAACAATGACTGAATTAAAGCCTGACATTTGGTGGTTGTGTGTACCTATAATTATTGCTTTGTTTTTACTGCTTAGGGCGTTTAACGTACGCATGAAAAGCAGTGCTTTAAAGTCAATTACAAACCCTGTTTTTTTAAGTATTGCCGTTATTGCTTTGTTATTGATTAACTTAAACCTGCCTTACTCCAAGTTTGCTTATCATAGCCAGCTACTAAGCTGGCTTTTAGAGCCCGCCATTGTCGCATTAGCGCTACCTTTGTATCAGCAGTTTATTCACGTACGTAAAAATCTATTACTCATACTAGGTACTTGCAGTTTAGGTATTGTAAATGCAACTTTTGTGGCTTTTTTATTAAGTGTATTTTTTAAGGTTCCTTCTAAGTTAAGTGCCTCTGTGGCGGCACTTAGCGTCACTACGCCTATTTCGTTAATTGTTACAGATTCGTTGGGGGGGATCAGCTCTTTGGCCGCCGCTATAGTTATTTTTATTGGCTTATTAGGGGCATTATTTGGTTTCATGCTGTTTAAATTAGTAAAAATAGGCAGTCATGAATCCCAAGGGGTTGCTATGGGGACGGCCTGCCACGCTATTGGGACAGCAGCGGCTCTTGCTGAACACCCTAAAATAGGTGCATTTTCATCAGTAGCTATGGCGCTCAGCGCATTGCTAACGGCCATAATAGTCCCACTCCTCTATCCTTTTTTAGTAAACAGTTTGCTATAGTTTACAAAAATTTAATTACACGAGTTAAGAGCCCATAATGATCAGTTCTGAAATCGAACAGTTTGAAAAGTATTACAATATGCTCACTGAGTATTTAGTTACCTACAGCATGCAAATTGTAGGGGCTGTTTTTATATTGTTGATTGGCCTTTGGATAGCACAAAAACTATCTAAAATAGTCGCCAATTTAATGACTCGCCATAATGTGGATATTACGCTTACAAACTTTGTTAGTAGTGTTGTAAAAGTACTGCTTATTGTTATGGTTATTATTATAGCGCTTGGCAAGATAGGGATAAGTGTTACTCCCTTTGTGGCGGCAATAGGTGCAGCTTCTTTGGGTGCAGGTCTAGCACTACAGGGCATGCTGTCTAATTATGGTGCTGGCCTTGCCATTATCGCTACACGCCCTTTTGTAGTTGGCGATACCATTGAAGTTAAAAATGTAAGCGGTCAAGTTAAAACAATAGAGCTTGGCTACACCATTTTAATAGATGAAGAAAAAGTAGAAATCACCATTCCTAACAAACATATAATGGGCGAAATAATTCATAACTCATTTAGTTACTCGTTAGTTAAGGGTGAAATAGATATTGCCTATAGCGCATGTGCTGATACCGCAATTAATCTTATTGAAGAGGTACTCAACGCACACGAGTTAGTTGCTCAAAACCCGCACTCGCAAATAGGCATTGAGCGCTTTGCCGATAGCGGTGTTACCCTTAGCTACCGATACTGGGTACCCACCACGAAAATTATAGAAACAAAGTTAGCTATAAACGGTGGAGTGTACAAAGCCATTAACGACGCCAATATCGAAATTCCTTTCCCGCAACGTGTTGTTACCATAAATAAAAACGACCTATAACTGTAAATACAACGCTGGTCTAGCCAAGGGCTGGCGTTAAAATAACTCAACACCACTGACTAAAAGCCATACTGGTTTGCCATTTTTTCTGTACTATCAAGTTACAGCTTAACAAGCCGATACATATTTAGATCAGCAAAAACAACAATGAGTCACTATGAACCTCAGCCCATTTTATTTAGGCGATTGGCAGGTAAGCCCCCTATCAAACAGCATTCAACATGCTGGTAAAAACAAGCAGCTAGAACCAAAAGCCATGGATGTTTTGATCTATTTATGCTCAAAAAAAGGGGAGCTTGTTAGCAGTGACGAACTACTTAACCACTGTTGGAAAAATATTGAAGTAGGTGATAATCCGTTACATAAAACAATCACACAGTTACGTAAAGCTCTTGGCGATAAAGCAAGTGCACCCCAATACATAGAAACAATAAGAAAACGTGGCTACCGTATTATTGCAAAGTTAGACTTTCCTTTAAGTGAAGAAGCCCCCAAAGTAACAAGCTGGCAAGGCGGCTCTCCCTTTTTAGGATTAAGCGCTTATAATACAACCGATAATCACCTGTTTTTTGGCCGAAATCAGGCTATTACCACTTTATTGGAAAGAGTGGCTAGCCAAGTGAATTTTGGTCGCGCTTTTTGCTTAATTTTAGGTCCAAGTGGTACCGGTAAATCATCCTTAGTGAACGCAGGCATTTTACCTAAACTGCTTGATGAGCGCGGCTACAACGGGATTGGTGTTGTTTCGTATACTCAACTAGATTTTGCAGATATTGACCACAGCCGGCTTTATTTAGACTTAGCGTCTGCCATGCTTGATTGGGATATAAATAACCTGCCTGTCTTTGATGGTTTAAGCGCCGAAGCACTCGCCCAGCAATTAACGCAAAACACTAATAACGTTATTCATACTTTAACAAATGCCCTAACTAAAACAGTACCAACGCTTAACAAACCGCAATTATTTTTGTTCATAGATCGTTTAGAGGTCCTACTTTCATCACCTTTATTTGATGATGAAACACGTAGCCAATTTTTATCAGTTATTGAGCGCTTAGCAACGTCTAAAGCGGTGATTGTATTTAGTGCGTGCAGAAACGATTTTTATCCTTTAGTGGTTGAGCAACCAAGCCTAATGGCTGGCAAAGCTAATGGCGCGCATTACGACTTAACACCACCAAACAGGCACGAACTACAACAAATTATTCGCTTGCCAGCAATAACCGCTAATTTAACGTTTTCACATGACCCACAAACCCAAACACCACTGGATGAAATACTCTGCGCCGATACCGCCAACAATCCCGATGCACTACCCATGCTGCAATACACACTGCAAGAGCTGTATTTACAGCGCAGTGATAATAATGAGTTGTTACACAGTGTGTATAAAAAACTTGGCGGTATTGAGGGCGCCATAGGCAAAAAAGCAGAAGATGTATTTATAGGCCTTAGCAACAAACAACAACTGCAACTAAAAAGCGTGTTATCACAATTAATAACGCTAAACCCTGATGGTAAAACTATTACTAGCCGCGCAGCCCGCTGGAAGGCATTAACTAACACTAGCCAAATAGAACTTGTACAAGCCATGGTCGATAGCCGCTTATTTGTATCGCACTTACAAAATGGCGAAGCCTGTTTTAGCCTTGCGCACGAAGCATTATTGCGTCAATGGCCACGCGCAAAGCAGTGGATAAGCGATCACAAAGATTCATTAGCAATAAAAAGCCGTTTACAACACCAAGCACAAAATTGGATAGATGAAGGTAAAAGTAATGCTTACCTCCTTGCGACAGGAAAACCGCTGCAAGAGGCCGTTACCTTATTGAACGACAACACATTCGAACTAGGCGATGACGAACACGCCCTTATAACCAGCTCTCTTAAGCATAGTAAAACAAAAACAACCATAAAACGTGGCACTGTCGCTTTGCTTTGTTTACTTACCTGTGTTGCCCTATTAATGAGTGTTACCAGCTTTCAAGCGCAGCAACTAGCACAGCAAAAACGCCAAGAGGCCGAAAGCTTACTAGGGTTTATGGTCGGCGACTTTGCGGATAAATTACGTAGCGTTGAACGTATGGACTTACTTGATGGTATTAGTAATAAAGCACTTGAGTATTTTACTGATCAAACTGACGATTCAAGTTCACTTTTTAGCTTTAGCAATAATAAAGCACAATTTAACAACCGTTTTCAGTACGCACAAACCCTTGAGGCCATGGGGGAAGTGGCCTATTCGCGCGGAAAAACCATTGAGGCCTTAACCGCCTTTGAAAACGCCCGCATTCGCGTTGAGGCATTATTAAAAATTCAGCCAAACAACTTAGAGCTACTCACGCTTGCAGGCGCCAATGCCTTTTGGCTTGGTCAATTAGCTTATGATCAAAATGATCATCAAGCTACTGAGCAAATGTTTAAAAGATACCACGATTACAGTAAAAAAATGTATGCGCTGGCAGCCAATGATTTTAACTCCATTATGGAATTATCGTATTCATCTAATTCTTTAGGTTCTTTATACATAAAAAAATCTAACTACAGCGCTGCAAAAAAGAACTTTGCAGAGTCACTTTTACTTAAGAATAAAGCGCTTGAACTGAAACCTAATAACAAAGACTTACTTCGAGATAAATCCGATACAATTAGTTGGCTTGCAAAAACAGAAGAGAGGCTAAGTAACTTTAATGAAGCAGTTAATATATTAGAAGCTGCAGTTAAAGTAATCACAAAATTGATTGCTAACTACCCTAGTGATGCAAGCCTTTTTTACACATCAGCAAACCTATATATGCAACAAAGTTATTTACTGAGCTATTTGAGTGATAAACGGATGGCACATAAAAAAAGCCAGCTTGGCTAATCAAGTTATCAATGAAGCTTTAGTACAAGATCCAAAAAAACAATAAATTTCAGCTTATGTATTATCGCTCTTTAGCACTTTCACTAATGCTATCTACTGATGAAGCTACTGACTCAACAATTGAAAAAATAATTAATTTTTTAAAATCTCAAAATTTTAAAAATACCAGCACTATTAATACACAAATTACACTGATTCAATATTTTATAAATAGACAATCATCACTCAAAGCGCAGAAGTTATTAACTGAGCTTGAGAATAATGAAAACTACAAACATCAATTATCCAACCTAACTAAAACTGGTGATTACTTAGTATATACAAGAATAAACTTAATCAAAGCAAACTTAGCTACAACTAATAAACAGCGAGAGCAATTTTGCTTAAGCGCTATCAAAGCTATTTCTGAAGCTGCAAAAATAAGTCAGAGCGTAAAAATAACATACCCACTAGTACAAGCTTATACCTGTTTAAACAGGGAAGACGAGATATCAGAAATAAAAACAAGCCTAGTTAAATTAGGCATTACGAACTTCCAACTATAATTACTCATAAAGGAAATAATATGAATAACACCCTAGAAAATGTCGACTTTCAAGTAAATATTAAACTTAACAACAGTGAAGCTATTTTTAGCTATACAAAAAATGGCGAACCCGCTACTGGCGGTGGTGTTGTAAGAACTGAAACCGCTGGCAACTATAATTTAGACGACGCCACAATTCAAAATGGTTTCGTATTTACTGGCGCTACTATCACCGATATCGACACACAAAAACCATGCGCCCAAGACTTCAGCTATAAAGTAAGTGACAACGGCCACACAATTATCATTACCGACACAGATGAAAATAATGGCTCTGTATGCTTAATTTTTAACGTTGAATGTAATGGCAATAAATATGAAAGCGCTGATCCACAAGTTAAGAATGAAAAAGAACTCTAATTAGTAATACTTATTTTTAAATTGCACAGGACTAATTTATGCCTGTGTAATTAATTTATAACCCCCCTTAGCTATCAACCAATAATAACCAATAAAACAACAACTTAAAAAAGAAGATTACCGAAAGGTTTAAAACCCATAAATTGAATACACTGCTAGACATCAAGTTTCATTAACAATAAAAATGAGCAACTGCCATGTCTAACAATAATCAACACAGCAAACTAAATAACGAAAATATCGCTGTATCAACATTAGTAAACAGCCTTTCTGAGCGTGTTAACAATGAAAAAATAAGCGCGATTATTAATGTCACTAACGTGATGGCCGATGCTATATTTATTGTGAATGCACACGGTGTTTTTGAATCGGTAAACCCGGTAGCTGCACGATTTTTTAATGTTCCTTCAGATATATTAATTGGTAAAAAGTGGCAGCATTTTTTACAAGAGCAATACCGTGACGATTACGAATACATGTTTGAAAGTTGGAAAAACAATTATCAAACGCCGCTAAATCATGGCCCCAAAGAAGTAAAAATAATTAAAGCTAATGGTAACTTTTTAGATGTAGAACTTTCGGTTTCATGCATTCCACCAGCAACAACTAATAATACTCCTTTATTTATTTGCATCATGCATGACATTTCTAAACACATAAAAAAGTATAAAGTACTCGAAACACTTTCAAAGCTCGATCACCTAACGGGTATTGCAAATCGTGGAACGTTAGAAAAAACAATCCACAAAGATTGGCAAACATGTCTAATGAACAAGCAACCATTAAGTTTTATATTGATTGATATTGATTATTTTAAATTATTTAACGATAACTTTGGGCATGTAAAAGGTGACAAATGCTTGCAAAAAGTAGCAAAAACAATTGAAGAATGCCTGCCGTCAAAAGACAGCTTAGTTGCCCGATATGGTGGAGAAGAGTTTGCCGTGGTATTACCGCGATCTCATATTTCAAACGCTGAGATGATAGCCAAGCGTATTCAAGATAGAATTTTAAATTTAAACTTTAGAGAAATAGGCCTACCTGACAACGTTAAAATTAGTGTTAGCCAAGGCTTAGCGTGTGAATACAATAACCAATATAGAACATCTGAAGCATTAATGTGTGCCGCCGACAGCGCTTTGTACAAAGCTAAATCGCAAGGAAGAAACATGATTTGTATTAGGTAATGATTAATATTTAAAACAATAAACTTTTTAAAGGCCATTTTATAAGCGAAATGGCTTTTAAATTTATCCAGAACTGACAATAAAAACTTACATTTCTTTACAAATCTCGTTTAAAATCCAAGCCTTTATTAAAGGTTTTATTTATTTAAATTCATAACCTTGCAATAATAAGACTACCTAAATAATAAGTTAAGTTAGTATAAATTTAAAACAACATGATAGACCTTTTATTTTTGTTAACATATAATAATACTTAATAATTAATACAAAATAACTAGAACAGCCTCGGAACGCCTTCCTTTGAGCAATAGTTTAAAATTAATATAACGAATCATAAATGAAATATATTTTATGGCTTTTGCTTTTAGTATCAGCGCAGTTACTAGCAAAGCCCGTTAATAACAGCATCGCTTTTTACTATTCAGCCCCAATGCCTTTAGCTGAAATGACTTTTTACTCACGCGTTGTTGTGCAACCTGAGTTAGTGACTGAGCATGAATTAAATTGGTTTAAAGAACGTAACATTGCTGTATATGCTTATTTGAGCATTGGCGAATCATATAATAAAAGTGACTATTCACTTACTACAAACCCAAATTGGAATAGCTACATTTCCGATTTAACTTCACCGAAATGGCAACAAAAATTAAACAGTTCGGCTGTTATATTAAAAGAACGTGGCTTTAGTGGGTTGTTTTTAGACACCCTTGATAGTTATCAATTATTAGATAACGAACGTTACGATAAATTAGCGCAGCAAGCTGGATTAGTTTCAATAATAAAAGATCTTTCTTTAGTATTTAAAAAGCAATTAGTGCTCAATCGTGGCTTTGAATTACTGCCAAGCCTACAAAACCTTGCAACCGACTTAGTTGCTGAGGGATTATTTAGCCACTTTAATCCACTTGATAATAGCTACAAGTTAACCTCTAAGAACGATCAAGCATGGTTAACAACTCAACTTAAAAAAGCGCAAAGCTTAGGTTTTAATGTTCAAGTTATTGACTATGCAAAACCTGACAAACGCCTTGTAATGGCTGAAAAAATTATCGCTTCTGGGTTTAGTGCTTGGGTGACCGATGGGCATTTACAAACCTGGGGAACATCAACTATTAGCCCTGTGCCTAGGCGCGTACTTATTCCGTACAATAGTGACTTAAAACCCCTTATTTACTCTACAGTTCATTTAAAGCTAGCCACTCTTATTGAGTATTTAGGTTATATTCCTGACTACATTGATATAGCAAAACGAGAGTTGCCATTAGTTGATCCAAGTTTACATGCTGGAATTGTTTCATGGACAAACATGGGGGGCTTTTACTCCCCAAGTGTAATAAATTGGCTCGAAGCTAGCCTAGGTACAGTGCCTCAGTTAGTGGTAGGTGAGCTACCACAATCAGCTAAATTATTAGCCGCATTAGGCGTGGAAACACTTAACAGCTCCCCTCCAGGGCCTTATAAACTTAATTATTTAGCACCATGGTTAAAAGGTGAGTCAAGCTCTTCGCCTGCCATTACCAAACCTTATTTATTAAAATTAGCGCCAGAAGCCACCACTCTTATTGATATAAAAGCGGCTGATGGCAGCACCGTTGTACAAAGTGCCAAAACCAAATATGGCGCAGTTATTGTTGCCCCATGGCTGATTGATACGCTCCCAATGGAAGGTAGTAATTGGGTTATTGACCCAATTACACTGCTTACTAAAGCCATGGGGTTACCCGCTATATTAGCACCCGATACAACAACCGAAAGTGGCAGACGTATGCTTACTATGCATATAGATGGGGATGGCTTTACCAGCATTGCACACTTTGACGGCAGCCCGTATGCAGCAGAGGTCATTCGCGATGACATTATTAAACCTTATAAACTTCCCATCACATCTTCTATTATTCAGGCTGATATAGAGCCTGGAGGAATTCATGCTAAGCACAGTAAAAAACTAGAAAAAATTGCGCGCAGTATTTTTGAACTTCCCTATGTAGAGGTCGCTTCGCATACTTATAGTCACCCTTACTTTTGGACCGCGCTTTCTGGCCGAAAAGAAATCGACAAAGAAGATACAGATTATGGGTTTCACCTAGATGTACCTGGCTATGACACAATTAGCTTAGAAAAAGAAATTACCGGCACCATTAACTATATTAATGAAAGGCTTGTACCTAAAGGAAAAAAACAGTGCTTATGTTGTGGTCGGGCGATGCTACACCTGGGCCAGACGCATTAAAAATAGCACGCAATGCTGGCGTACTAAACGTAAATGGTGGTAATACAGACGTAAATGGTGATAACCCAAGCCTTTCCCATATATCGCCAATTGCCCGCCCTGAGGGTGATTTACTGTATCAAATTTATGCACCAATACTGAACGAAAACGTATACACTAATTTGTGGCATGGCCCTTTTTATGGGTTTAAGCGCCTAACAGAGACCTTTGAAATAACCGAAAAGCCATACAGGTTAAAGCCCTATACTATTTACTATCACTTTTACTCTGGCGAAGTTCCTGCGGGGCTTGACGCTTTAAAGCATAATATTGACTATGTATTACAAAGGCCCAACCCCCCTGTGTACTTAAGTCACTATGCAAAAATTGCGAAAGATTTTTACTTTTCGGCCTTAGCTAAAAATAGTAAAGGAGACTGGTTGTTTAGCTCAAAAAACATTCGCACCCTTCGTATACCAAGCGACTTTGATATTGCAAATATATCTCAAAGCGATGGGGTATTAGGGGTAACGCAGCAAGGTGACTACGTACATACTATAGAGGGTATTTCACGTATTAGTTTTGACCACAGCCAAAAAGATAATGCCCCCTATTTAGCCTCTGCCAATGTAGTAATAGATACATGGCAAGTAAATGGCTCGGTTAGTTTTAAAGCGTGGATACCTGCAACACTTGATTTGGTGAATGCTCATTCATGCCAATTTATATCTCACATGGGAAAAGTTATAAAGGTATCACTCGCGGAAAATTAACCCACTTTAAACTACCTGCTGGTGAGTTTTTGGGTTATTTAAACTGCACAGGGGTTGCTAAGTAATGAATACCAAAAAGCGCCCTCATTTAGTTTCTATAAAAACAATTTTAACAATACTCGCTGTTAGCTGTTTTTCATTATATGCGCTATTTCCACATACCCTCTTCTTTGAAGACGATGCACTTTCGCAAGACTACACATTTGAAAAGTCATACTTGCATGCTGCACTTAATACTGACCCTAACAATGAAAAGCTGCGCGCTAAATTGGCTGAACTTCATATAGCATTGAGTGAATATTCAAACGCAACTAATGAGCTTGAAAAACTGCCAAAAAGTAAGCGTAAAACAGAACTTGAAATAAAGTTACTTTACTCATTATGGCTTGCAAGTGGTGCCAATGTAGATGACCGATTTGAAGAACTTTCATTAAAGGTTAGTGCCTATAAACCATGGAACGAAGACATTCTTAGTATAGCTAAAGCACTCGGTTTGAATGTTAAGCTTGCACAATATTATGAAACACACAAAAAGCCGTTAATTGCCGCTGATTATTGGCTAACCGCAGGCCAACCTGCAAAAGCGTTGCCGCTTTACAAAAATAACATGAGCGAAACAATAGCCGAAAAAGCCATTGAAACTGCACTGGGTGCAAACGAAGCGTTGCAAGCATATGCGTGGTGGAAGCAATATGGAGATCAATCAAATATAAAGCGCACACTTTATCTCGCTGACTTAGCAGGCAATAAAGAAGATGCAATTATTGCAGCTACAAAACTGCTGCAAAAAGAGCCTTGCAATATTAAGTATTTAACACAGGCAATGCAGCTTCACTTAGCAAATGGCGATGCTAACGGCGCTGAATTATTGCTTTCAAAACTACTAAAACAAAAACCTAACGATAAAGATCTTCATTTACTAAATTGGAAAGTAAAGCGCTGGCTCAATAAGCCAAGAGCTGCGCTCAAAGAATTTAAATGGTTAATGATAAATAAAGCCGTTACCGCATCAATGCTTACAGACAGTATTAACGATGCAACGGCATTATATTTGTACCAAGACGCTAACGACATTTACGCTTACAAAGCTAAAAATAGGCAACTAAAAGGCAATGGCTTTTCTAAATGGATGCAAACCAACGAGTTTATTGGTGACGCCAAACAAGAGCTCAAGCATATAGAGCGTTTTGAAAGCATAAACGGTAAAAGCGTATTATCACAATATTGGAAAGCAAAAGTATTACATGACACAGGTAACTTAAGCGGTTTACGTAATTTGTGGCCTATTTATCAGGGCCCCAAAAACGAAGAAGATTTAATGTGGCTAGCCCGTGCGTTTTGGTTAAATAACGACTTTAACACGGCACTAACCATTTTAAAGCAAAAGCAGCAAAGCAGTGACGACGAGTTTTGGAGTGCTCGCGTTGACATGGCGCTCAGGGTAAATGATAAAAAAGAACAGCTTTATGCCCTTGAACAACTTAAATCACTGGGTAAATTAGGCGAAAGCGATTTATTGCAGTACCAGCAAATACGCTTTGAAGGCAACCCCAAAGCGTTACTTGCGCATTTATGGCAGCAACCTTCGCTGAGCGAAAGTCAGCTAATTGACATTGCTAATTTAAGTACGCAAATAAACGATTCAAACGCCGTTGAACGAATCTATAACGAACTGAACAAGCAACGCTACAACAAGGCGCTATACCCTGCTTGGTTAACGCTTGCTAGCTGGTATCAAAATCAGAGCGATTTAAATTCAGCGTATACAACGCTCAACCGCGCCGCAAAACTGAGCGAATACAATCCTGACGTAGTACTTGTGCAAGGTTGGTTAGCACTGCAGATGCACGACAGCATCATGATTAAACGTATTTTAAATAACTATGCTGACAACAACCCAACGTATGCGTGGGGCCAACTTTTAGCGAGTTTATCTATTTATGAAAAGTCATATAACAGTGCTTATTTTTACTTACGTAAACTAGCGATAGCTGAGCCTAGTGACTTAACAACATTAGTAAACTTAGCCGATGTAATGAAGCAACTCGGCTATTATGCCAACGCCACAGAGCTTAATCATTATCTTCTTCAGCATTTACCTAAAGATAAATATGCATATCGAGGACTTATGTTTAGATGGGCTGGCGCTATGGCTATGCCACATTTAATGCAGCTAAACACACTCGATGAGTTAGCCCCTGAAACCATAGGCACAGCACAAGCAAACTGGTGGTTATCACGCCGTGCTGCTCAAAAACTTGAGCCTTGGCAAGCACTTCAGCTATACATGACTCAAGGTGAGTTTAGTAAAATCAAACAATTAGTTGATACAAATACACTGGGAAAAAACGATCAGTTAAGTGCGCTTTTATACTTAAACCAACCTTATGCAACTATGCAACGTTGTTATGAAGAGCTAATTAACGAGCCAAGTGAAGCCCAGCTAGGCTTTTTAAGAAACGCGCGCACAGCTTACTTTCGCGCACTTGAAGTAAACCTATCACCACAAGCAGGGCTTAATAGTACGCAATACGACATAAATGTGTATTTTCCTTATGCAAAAGGCCAGTGGAAACTGAGCCTTAGCGATCAGCAAAACCTTGGCAATAACGGACTGCTATTCGCAATAGAAAACACTATGACGTTTGGCCGGTGGGCTTTTAATACAAAAGTTGATACGCATCAGGGCAGTATTATTAGCCGACAAGGCGTAATTTTAGACTCTCGTTATCAGTGGGATGCGCGCACTCAAGTTGGCGTAAACTTACAATACAACGCCGAAAACCGCCAATCTGAAGTGTTACTAAGCTATGCGCAACTTAATAAAGCCACGGCTTATATAAATTATAATATTGATAACAGGCAAAGCGTGCAGCTATCAGCAGCTGCAATGTCGTTCACGCGTAGAGATAACGACAGCACACTCGTTAATGGACAGGAATATAACGCACGCTACCAATACAGTATTTTAAAAGATCGCCCTATTTGGAACGCCTACTTTAGTGCGCAATGGCAAGACTTTGACCCAGTAAATACTGCTATTAATACAAATAGAAGACCCAGACGCATAGTTATTGAACCTTTTAGGCGCTTTGCCCTAGGTACTTCGTTTGCCTCAACAGGCTCATTAACGCCCCCATACTTGGGTGCCAGTCCGTCTTGGTTATTTGACATAAGTACAGGCTACCAAACACTGAACGATACAATTGATGTGTCTGTTTCCAGTGGTGCTGGATGGTCAGTACTTGGTGATGATTTATTTAAATTACAGCTCGGTTACCAAAGTAGTAATAAGGTCGGTAACTCAGATACACAGTTACAATTAGGATATTACATACATTTTTAATGTTAGGAGAGAATATGTTTCGCTTAGTTATACTTAGTTTGGTTTTGCTCTTGTCGGCGTGTACTACAAGTCGAATTGCTGATGATATCGAAATTAGCCCAGCAACTACCGTGGCTTTATTACCGCTTGTTAATCATGCACAAACACCACTGGCAGGTGAACGCGCTGAAGATATTTTAGCAAGTATTTGGCAACAAAATAAGCTACCTAAGTTACTTCGTGCACCAAGAAATAGCAGTAAAGACCTGCCACCTTTAGACGATCAATACCGTTTAAACAACGCAATGCAATGGCTCAATACTCAACAAGCTGACTATGTACTTAGTGGCAGCATTGAAGAATGGCGTTACAAAGCAGGTCTTGATGGAGAGCCTGTGGTTGCACTTACTTTATTGCTTACAAAAAACGGTGAAACAACGCCAATTTGGACCGGCACCATTGCAAAAAGCGGTTGGGGACGCGATAGCATTGCAGCAACTGCGCAAGATGTAATTGCCGATTTAGTGTCATATATTGAGGTTAGTGAGTGAAAACACATTTCTTACGCCCAAGAGACGTTCCTGAGCTACAGATATGGGCTGAGGTATGTTTTTTTACCGCTTTAGCTTTAGGGCTGCCTGTTCTATTTAATGCTGAGGACCCCTATTGGACGCAAGGAGGGTTTTCTTGGCCAGTATTAGGGCCGTTGCTTGTTGCTCTACGCTATGGCTTTTCAAAAGGTTTTATTAGTATTTTAACCTTACTAGTAGGGCAATTATTGCTAATACAAAGCAATATATTAGACCCTAAAAGTGAGTTTAATATTAACGCCATGATTGGCTACATTATTGTAGTTATGGTGGCAGGTGAATTTAGAGATGTATGGGAGCGAACTAATCAACAGCAAAGCATTCAACTAGCCTATGTATCAGACCGACTTGAAAAATTTACGCGCCAATATCATTTAATTAGCTCATCACATGACCGAATCGAACAAATGCTTGCTGGACATACACTTAGTTTACGTGAGTCATTACAAGCCGTACGAGAATCAATTGGTAAATTAAAAGAAAGACGCTTAGACAGTGCCGCTGAGGTTATTTTAAATCTATTTATAGAATATGGCTCGATAGAAAAAGCAGGCTTATATAAAGTTGAAAACGATAAAATACAAGAGCCTGCACTAGCTAGTGTAGGAAAAATGAGTGAGCCATCTAATTCAGACCCATTAATAGCTGCCATGTTTGACGAAAAAGAACTGGTGTCACTTAAAAATCCAAAAGCCTCATCGGGTGATAGCAAGTATCATATTGCTATTCCATTGATTGATGTGAACGACACAATTTATGGGGCTATTTTAGTTGAAAAAGTGAAGTTTTTTGCTCTCAAAGAAAACACCCTTACTTTACTTGCCGTTATGGCCGGACACATTGGTGATTTATTGCGTCACGAAATCACTAATCCAATAATGACCCGTGAAGAGTCGCCATACTTTAAGCGCCAAGTTAAACACGCAAACAAAGAAGCAAAGCGTTATAAAATTCCTTCACACTTTTTAAAGGTGAACGCGCTAAGTATTAATGATGAATCTCGACGGCTGATGGAGTATTTAACCGAGGCTCGCCGAGGGTTAGACATTTATTTATACGATAATGAAAAACAAGTTCTGTTAATACTGATGCCGCTTGCCGATGAGCTTGAAAAAGATGGTTTTGTAATGCGAATGAATAGCTGGTGTAAAGAACGTACCGGTAAAACATTACAAGAACTCGATATTATTATTGAGCAAGAAGTGGCGTTTCCAGTCAATAAGGATGAATTATCTAAACTGGTAGCCCTACATGATTAAAGTTGTGATAGCCGCCTTAATTGCATGTTTATGCGAGTATTTTGCACTGCAAGAAATTCTTAGTACACCAAACTGGTTTGGTGTACTTTTCCTGCATGCCATTGCAAGCATACTTTTTACCTTTGTAAGCTACGTTTTAATTCCTAAAAAATATAAAACAACGCTTATAAATGGCACGCTATTATTATTCTTATTACTGTTTAGCTTACCTGTATTTGGTATTTTAGGTGTTGTGATGGCGCTTACGTTTGCGCTATGTAAGCCACTTAAAAGTGATGATACCGAAATAATAGAGCATGAAATTCCAGAGCTCCCCTTTGAAGTTCCTGATATTTCGGCGAACCCTACTTATTCAATTGGTGGTGTAAAAGCCATTTTAAAATACGCAAGCGAACCTAACAAACGCTTAACTGCAGTAATGGCTGCTCGCCACATGCGCGACAGCCAAGCAATCCCAATATTAAAACTTGCCCTCAAAGATTTAGAAGACGATATACGCTTACTGGCTTACTCAACACTTGATGCTAAAGAAACAAAATTAAACGAAAAAATTAGCGTTTATCAACAACAAATAGCTAATACCACAAAGCAGCCTGAGCTGAGTAACTTACAACAACAATTAGCACACGTGTATTGGGAGCTTAGTTATTTAGGGCTTGCACAAGGCGCTCTAAAAACATATGTATTAGAAAAAGCTGAAGCACTCAGTTTACAAAGTATTGAGTACGCACAAAAACCAGCCAATTATGTATTTTTAGGGCGTGTTTATTTAGCGTTGGGTCATTACGAACGTGCGCTTGATTTTCTTGTACAAGCAACTGAATTAGGTATGGCGCGTCGCCATGTTTTACCCTACAAAGCCGAAGTTGCCTTTTGCATGAATAAGTATGATGACTGTAAACGCTACTTAAGGGAGCTACCCGAACAACCTAAAGGGAGCGAACTTCGCCAATTACAGGAGTATTGGAATGCCTAAACCCAATGCCGATATATTATTATTATTAGAAGGTACTTATCCTTATGTTCGTGGGGGGGTATCAAGTTGGGTTCATCAAATTATTGAAGGGCTACCTCATTATAACTTTGAGCTTATTTTTTTAGGCGGTGCTTCTGAGCACTATGGCGATATTAAGTACACACTTCCAAAAAATGTTACAAAATTGCATGTTCATTATCTAGTAGAGCAAAATAATACTGATATAAAAGCAAAGCACGGCGTTAAATATAAAAAAGAGTTGTTTGAGTTTTGGCAGCAACTGCAAAGTTATTTTAGAGACTCAAAAGAGCCTATTCCCACCGAGTTACTTGAATTTGCATTTGAACAACTTGGGCAAAAAAACGGTATAAACGAAGCTGACTTTTTATATAGCGAGTCATCTTGGCAGGCATTGGCTGACTACTATTTAACATTTTGCGACGAATCATCTTTTATTGATTTTTTTTGGTCGTACCGTAATTTGTATAAGCCTTTGTTTAAAAATTGCAGATATTGCCCGCCAATTACCGAATGTTAAACTTATACACTCTATTTCGACAGGTTATGCTGGTTTATTAGGTGCAGGTGCAAGCGTAATTAATAACACGCCTTACCTATTAACAGAGCACGGTATTTATACGAAAGAGCGAAAAATAGACTTAATTCAAGCCGATTGGATAAAAGAGTCTGAAGCTATTTTAGGTAAAAACTTAAACACCGAAATGGGCTTTATTCGCCGAATGTGGATCACTTTTTTCGAGCAAATTGGCCGCACGAGTTACCACCAAGCCGATAGAATAATTTCACTATACGAAGGTAATAGGCAGCGCCAAATTAAAGACGGAGCCTGTGAGAAGCGCTCTTTAGTCGTACCAAACGGCATTAAAACCGCTCACTACGCTAAAGCACTGGCTGCACGTTCTAAAACAATTCCATTAACAGTAGGCTTAATTGGGCGTGTAGTACCAATCAAAGACATTAAAACCTTTATTCGTGCCATTAAAGAAGTGCAATCAAGCATGCCCGCAATAGAGGGATGGATCATAGGTCCTTTTGAAGAAGACCCAAAGTACTACAAAGAGTGCCAGTTACTGGTGGGCAGCCTTGAGTTACAGAACAGCGTGAAGTTTTTGGGTATGCAAAATATAGCTGAAATACTCCCTAAGTTAGGCCTTGTTGCATTAACATCTATTTCTGAAGCCCAACCCTTAGTGTTACTAGAAGCAATGGCAGCAGGCGTACCTGTTCTAGCCAGTGATGTTGGCTCGTGTCGAGAAATTATTGAAGGTGCCACAGAACAAGACAAGGCTTTAGGTAAAGCAGGTGAAGTTGTTTCTATTGCATCGCCAAGCGATACAGCCGTACAAATTACAAACATACTTAATAACGACGATAAATGGCATGAGTATCAATCAAGCGGCTTAAAACGTGTAAAAGCATTTTATGACGAAAGCCACATGTTTGCCCGATACGACAAGCTTTATAAGGATACAATGTCATGGCCGGAATAGGTTTTGAGATACGGAAAATTCTCAAAAAAAATACCCTCCTCTCTGTTTTTGAAGCCTATAGCTACGCTGGCCTCATTGGATCAGGCCCTTGGTTATTGTCAATCATCGCACTAATGCTTATTGGTATTTTAAGCCTTGGAATAGTATTACCTAAGCTGTTAATTATTCAGTTTCTAACCCTGATAACTTACATGATGGCGGCCTCGTTAATATTAACTGGCGGCTTACAGCTTATGCTAACGCGCTTTGTGGCAGATTTATTTTTACAAAAGACGACGACTCAGTACTCCCCAATTTACTTGGTGCGCAACTTATTACAACGATTGGTGCATTACTGGTTGGATTTGCTGTTTGGCCATTTTTACCTTTACCCGTTGTAACCAAAATTATTATTTTAGGTGGCTTTGTTAGCCTTTGTAATCAATGGCTTGGTGCTATATTTTTATCGGGTATGAAAGAGTATCGGCTTATTTTAATCACTATGCTCAGCGGGTACGCGTTTATGGTGCTACTTGCATTATTACTACGTGACTGGCAATTAGATGGACTCTTTTTTGCTTTTTTGCAGGTGAGGCACTGTTATTTTTAGTTTTTTATTCATGATTATTCGTCGCTACCCAGGTAATAAACTAATAAGTTTCGACTTTATGAGTCGAAAAAAAGTCTATTACATGCTGTTCTTTTGCGGGCTATTTTACAATATTGGCGTTTGGGCAGATAAAATTTTATTTTGGTTTTCACCAAGTACATCCATACATATTATAGGCCCCCTAAGAGCTAGCCCAATTTACGATCTCCCCATATTTTTGGCCTATTTATCAATTATCCCCGGCATGGCGGTATTTTTAGTAAGAATGGAAACTGACTTTGTAGAACAATATGACCGGTTTTATTCTGCGATAAGGGGCGGCTCCTCGCTCGAAGAAATTTACTTTTTAAAAGACAACATGATCACAACAGCTCGAGGTGGCTTGTACGACATATTTAAAATTCAAGGCATTACTGTTGCATGTTTACTATTGTGGGGCGAGCAAATTCTTACCTACATTGGGATTGATCCTAACTATAAAACATTACTTTTTATTGATGTAGTGGGCGTAGGCGTGCAGGTAATATTTTTATCTATTCTCAATATATTGTTCTATCTTGATAAACGCTTTACTGTGTTAATCCTTTCGGGCCTATTTTTAGCATTAAACATTGTGCTTACGTATTTATCTATCGCACTTGGGCCACAATTTTATGGCTACGGATTTGCCCTTTCTACAATAATTACTTCTGTAGTTGGCTTGTTTTGGTTATCTAGGCAGTTTGAAGACCTAGAATACGAAACGTTTATGTTGCAATAAAAACACTTACACCTAATAAAAAGTAACTAATATATTTATTGTTTATTAGGTGTAAACTTTATTTACTTACCCAGCGGGCTTTAAAACCACGTGTATCTACATGTATAAATGCCCCTCGGTGCGGTTTAGGGCCATAAACGCCCAACCCACCTAATAAGCCTTTAAATGATTCGCGTCTGGCTAAAGACTCTACAATATTTGCCATCACTTTTGCGTCTTCAATAGTATATTTTGCATCTTTATTGACATCATCCATACGGTAATTTCCATCGTTATCGATAAAAATATCTGCTGCGTCCCCAAACACATGACGGCTCAGTTTTACATTCCCAATGGCTTTATTGTAATAAGGTGTTCGGTAACCACTCATCACCACCATGTTACTAACTGGAATGCCTTCTAAAATTAGTTCCTTACGAATCATTTCTAACTTTAGCAGCAGTTTATTTTGTAAAAAAAGATACTTGGGATGATTGCTTTTTTGCTTACTCACAAATTCTTTTAAAGAAAAATGAGGCGATAATTTGGTACCTTCATTCTCTGGGGTCACTTCAACAAACCCGTCAGGAACAATATAGTGCTTTGAATCTTTTATTTGCGATGGCTTTGGGTAATGCCCTATTTGGTAATATTTTAGCTTTCCGCCCTCTACTTTATCGGCAGGTACTTTTACAAACACGTTAATTTTCATGCGCTGTTTTTTATTTGGCGATTCAATTATTACCGATGTTAAGCCGGGAGTATCCGGTGCCTGCCATTGCCAACGGTTAGTATCAGTTAGCATGAACTTTTCATCGCTAATTAATGTGTAAGCATCGGGTGATTGCGCATATAGCACTTCAAATTCAACCTGCTCATTGGGCATTACAAACACCGAAAAAAGTGAGTATGGCATAACAATATCGTTAATTTTTAAACTAAATTCTGCGTCCTCAAAAGCAGGCCTGTTTTGTATATCAACAACCTGATGAGCCGTTTTAGCAGGCTGAGAAGCAAATAAATGCGTACTAAGCAGAGTAGTCAGCATACTAATTAATAAAATACCGATTAATTTCATATTACCTCTCATTATTTACTTTCTAATAATGCTGCAATAACCGACTGGTTATCATTTTTTAGGAGTGCTTTTTGATCGCGTTTGTAAATATCATCTCTAAAATTAACGAGCTTGTTTTCATCCACCCACGCAGTCCAATAAACTAAATGAATGGGTAATGGCTCGTCCAAATAAAATGTTTGTGTGCTGTTTTCACTGCGTGCATCGTTAACTTGTGCCAATGCATGCTCTTCACCTTGGTGTTTAATTATTTCTTGAGCAAGTGAAAAAGGGTCTTCAATTCTTATGCAACCATGCGATAGCGCACGTCTTGTTTGGCTAAATCGCTGCTTTGCAGGTGTATCATGTACATATATAGCCTCAGGGTTAGGGAACAAATATTTTACTTCACCAAGGGGATTTTTTTCACCCGCACGCTTCACTAAAAAATGGTCAAATTGATAAGGCTTAACTGAATCCCAATCAATATTATTTGGGTTAACTGTTTGTGAGTCTATGTAGCTGTTTTTTCTGATTTCAATATTGTTTTTAACAAGGTAATCAGGATCTTCTGCCACTTTAGGGGCTATTTCTCTAGTAGCAATTGAAATAGGTATGCGCCACTCAGGGTTAACAACAAATTTTTCTATTTCGTCACTAAATGCCGGTGTTTCCCAGCTAGGTTTACCAACAATCACGTTGTTTTGAAGTTTTACATCACCTACTTTCACATAACGCAACTGATACTCAGGAATATTTACATACACGTACTGTTCATCGCTCGAACCGGCAAAGTTGGTAATGCGATAAAAGTTTAACTTTAACTTATTGAGTTTTTGCTCAGCTGAAATATTAAGTTTAGCAAACGTGTTTTTGCCAACTCGTCCATCAACCTTTAAGCCATGGCGATGTTGAAACTGCTTTACAGCGCGCTCAATATGTTTATCAAAAATGCACGGCGCTTTAGTGCATACGTTAGTGAGTAAATCTTGTTCTTGAAATAAACGCATAGCGAGTAAACTTACCGCTTTACTGTTACTACCTAGTTCAAGCAACTCGCTGGCGGGTAAAGAAATAAACCCACCGCGATTCACTATTTCTTGGTACCAATTAATCGCTTTTTCAGTACGCTTTATTAATTGGGCTGAGTATTGATCAAAGTAATAGCTATCTTTAGTTTGCGTGTAGCGCTGCGAGCTGTAGGTGGTCAGTGATGAGCTGGCAAGTAAAACACCATCAAGATCATCATTCGCGAGTAAAGGTGAAGCAAACATGCTTGCTAAGCTCACAAAAAAAGCCCCTTTCAAAGTAGCTTTGTTTGTTTTGGTAAAACCTTTTTTTGTAAATAATCCCTTCACGGTGCGCCCCTCGCTAAATAATGTTGATAAATGCATGTGTACTTGCCGTTTAATTATCAACGAGAGGTGCAACTCAGTGCCAAAAACAAACTCAACACTAAGGCACTGAAAAGGTTAGGTTTATTAAAATAAAATCATTTCATTTAAGTTACAATACACACTACTTGTGTAATAAATATACTCAAGTGTGTAAAGTTGCTATGTCGATTAATCGCTTAAAAACGCTAAAAAACCACGTTCGTATCTGCTTAAATACTTAGCCTTGCGAGGTAACGTAAGTGACTCACGCCACGCATTTTGAGCTGCTTCATCTTCTTTACACAGTGTAATTAAATCAGGGTGAACATAAGATTTGCGTGCTATTGCTGGGGTATTACCTAATTGCTGAGATACACAATCGAGCATGCTTTTTAAGGTAAGTGCGCCTTTGGCTTTAGCTAGCTGCTTAAAAGCAATAACGCTTGCTCGCCAGGTTCTAAAATGTTTTGCACTAAACTCCTCCCCCATTATGTGCTGTATATATTGGTTTATTTCGCTCGATGTTACGTTAGTGCGCTCACCTTCACTTATATACTGAAATAGATGTTGCCCAGGTAAATCTTGTAAGTCTTTAATTACATGGCTTAGTACTCTGTCAGTAATGTTGACCTCACGCTCTTTTCCAGATTTAGCTCGGTATTTTAACTGAATATTTTTCCCAGTCAGCTTTGCGTGTCGGGTGCGTAAGGTTGTAGCGCCAAAGCTTTTGTTTTGTTTTACGTTTCGCTCGTTACCGACTCTAAGTGCCCCTAAGTCCATAAGCCTAACAACCGCTGCTAATGTACGTTCTACATTTAACTCACTGCCTTGTAAGTCTGACTCCAAGCGAGCCCTCAATAAAGGAAGTTTATGGCCAAATACACCACAAGCCTGGTATTTTTTGGCTTCTTGCTGGGCTCTAAACTCTGGGTGGTATCGGTATTGTTTTCTCCCTTTACTGTCAAATCCTGTCGCTAAAATATGTCCGTTTTCTTCGGGGCAAAACCATGCGCTTTTATACGCAGGCGGAAATGCTAAGCCATTCAAACGCTCAATAACCGCTTCATCTTTTATTACTTTGCCAATAGGATCGAAATACTGCCATTGCTTTTTTTTAAGCTTTCGAGTGATACCAGGTAAATTATCATCCACATAAATTAACTTCATAATCACTGCACTCCGTTTTGATCAATGACAACCTATAAAACATTTAAACTAACATATTCAAATAACCTTAAACTGAACACTATTATTGATATACAATCAAAAATTAAGCAATAATGTTTAAAGTGCATACGTTATTGTAACTCTGCTGATATTCCCTTTTTTGGATGTGCTATTTATAAGGAGCATTTAATGGCTTTTGATTACGGATCAATCGATCTTGGACTAAAAAACCCTTTTAAACTAGAAGGTAAAGTAAAGGCTGTAAGAGGGCTGATTGAGGCTGTTGTGGGTGTTAGCCTTTTAGTTACCGCATCTAGCTCTGTAAAAGACGATGCTACCGCAGGTTGGATTTTGATGATATTTGGCATGTTAATACTCGCGCTAGGTATTCGTACCTTATCTGGCGGTATATATGCCACACTTAAGTACTTTGTAGGAAGAAATCACCCTACATCGCTGGCGTTTAACTTTAGTAAATCGCAAACCTCAACTGCACAAGAAGAAAAAAACGAAGTAGCCTACACAGCACAAACATTAGAGGAAATGCTTGTTGGGCGCAAAAACAGTACGTTCAAAGAACCAAACGGCTTTTTATCTCGCTTACTACACAGCTTAATACCAAAACTATTATTTCTACCCTATCCAATACGTAATGTTGCCCAACGTTTATTTGGCTCATGGGTTAGCACGCTGGTTGCACTTATTGCTTATGCGTTGGTTGCATTTGTATCACTGTCAGGCTTTACAGGCGAAGCGGGAGAACTTGCTTTCCCGATATATAGCGCAATTTTAATGTTTTACGTGCTGTTTTCTTGGCGTTCGTCTGGCAAACCCATTTCACGAAATGCCGAAAAAAACATTGAAGCCTTGGGTACGGGTGCGCTTGCTAAAATCATTTCCTTATCGTTTATATTACCCATTGCTATAGGGCTTTCTATGTCGTGGCTAATGCAAGAGCAACGCATTAGTAAACAACAAATAGACAACTGGCTAGAGCAATTACCTAGCCTTAATGCAGGGCTGTATTTAACAGCCATTATTATACTCGCTACACTAAGTTGTGCCCTTGTGTTTGTAATGATTAAAGCTCGTTTAAATATTGTGACCCCCACTGCCGAGGTTTCAGAACTGAGAGAGAACTGGCAAGAGTCTGTTCATCCCGATGAAATTTTTATAAACCTTGATAATTTAGTGATGGCAAACCGTCGTTACAAAGAAGTACCTAATAGGGTTTACCGTGAGCTAGATCCTAAATTACAAGAGCAAATTGAAGGTAAAGGCGGCTTTAAAGGTGAAATGATTCAAGAAATCCAACCTAAACTGCACACGATGGATTTAGGTAAGCACTTTAGTCTATCGCGTTTAATTGCGTTAATTAGCGGTAACTTACTTTATATTGTAGCGCTTACTTTTACCGTATTACTTGCCTACTCGTTTATTAATATTTACCACTATATTGATGCAGCAAATATAAATAGCATTGAGCAAGCGTTTAATAATCAAAATATTATTGAGTTTAGTGAACTGTTAATGGCAAGTGTTCACTTATTACTGATTGGTGTATTAATTAAAGCCTTTGCCCAGTTGCTAAGCAACAGCGCACACTTGTTTTTTGCCGAAATGCAATTTGAATCTTTACTGGTATATTTTAAATGCGAAGGCACATTTACTGAGTCAAAAATATCAACAGGTACAGGTATTCACGATAGCACTCGTTCAGAAAACACCTTAGTGCGCAGCAGCATAACACCTTGGGTGATTGTTTCGCGTGTCGTTTCGACAACCTTTGCCGCAACAGGTATGAAAAACCTTGAGCATCCTCGCCATATTATGGAAATGCACAAAGATGAAGGTCAATTACAAGCAATCAAAAAAGATGTAATCGCCTTTTTGAAAGACCGCGAATCCATAGCCTCTATTACGAGTGAACGCGATTTAGGTAATGCATCTCAACTACATCAGTTGAATCAACAAACTCGCGCAATGCCTATGCAACCTACCCTAACTAAAGACGATGAAGAAGCCGCTGGCTTTTTACGTCAAGAAGACGACTTGGCGTCTGAGACCAAAAAAATAGCATTTTCAGATAAATGCCACCTGTATAATTGGGTGGCATTTTTTATTTACCTAAATATGCCCTACCGCTATGTAACGTCTAAATTAAACTAAAAGCGTGCAATAACATGATTAATATTTGATTAGCCCACAAAGCCCTTGCTTTATGTTTTAAAACACAAATAATGAAACATTAATCACAGGGTAAGAATGAGGAAAATGAGTTACATACTAACCACCCAATGTGCCGACGATGTGGGCTTAATTGCTAAAATCACCGGGCTTTGTCATCAAAATAACTTGAACATTACTCGTAATAACGAATTTGTAGACAAAGACGCCAAACGTTTCTTTATGCGCACTGAGCTGACTGGGCAACCACAAAGTGACTTTTTAGAGCAGCTACGCGCTTTATTACCTGAAGGCGCCAAACTCGCATTGCACGACGATGCAAAAACTAAAGTAGTGCTGCTTGCCACCAAAGAAGCACACTGCTTAGGTGGTATGCTATTAAAACAGTTTGAGCAAACACTTAATATTGAAGTGCTAGCTGTTATTGCTAACTACCCTGATCTAGAACCACTAGCGAAAGGGTTTGGTGTGCCATTTCATGTGGTATCGCATGTTGGGCTAAGCCGAAGTGAACATGACCAACAAGTAGGTGACTTAATTGCTAGTTATAACCCAGATATTATTGGTTTAGCCAAATATATGCGTATTTTAAGCCCTGAATTTGTAGGCCGATTTGACGGTAAAATTATTAATATTCATCACTCTTTTTTACCCGCATTTATTGGTGCAAAACCGTATCATCAGGCATTTGAGCGCGGCGTAAAAATTATTGGTGCAACGGCTCACTTTGTAAATAATGAATTAGATGAAGGCCCAATTATTTTACAAGACGTGACAAGTGTGACACACGCTAACACAGCTGAAATGATGGCAAAAATGGGTAAAGACGTTGAAAAAACGGTTTTTTGTTAAAGCGTTGCAACTCGCTTCAGAGCACAAGCTATTTATAAATGGCAATAAAACCGTTGTATTTAGCTAGGACGCGTTAACCTTTGTGGTTATACCACGCTCATTTTAATAAAAAAAGAC